>DAOPZJ010000032.1:0-23444 GCA_035353335.1 Oscillospiraceae bacterium
AAGACACTGGCCTCTCACGCCGGTAACATGAGTTCGAATCTCATACGGGTCACCAAACAACTCCGGAGGAGTTGTTACGAAGAAACTGCGTTTCTTCTCCCATGACCAGCAGCTCCATCTTAACGCAAGCGAGATGTTCTCGACCAAGACCAACGATCCTTCCTCTGCCCGACCGATCGGGACTAACAGCACGCTGAATGCTGTACCACAAAAGGGTAACCCGCCCCATACAGGAGCGTTTACCATATATCTTGCCGGTGTCGATTGCTTTGAGGCTCCACCCGTTCCCATTCCGAACACGGTAGTTAAGCTCACGGTCGCTCAAAATACTTGGCTGGTAACGGCCTGGGAAAATAGGTGACGCCGGCACAGAAACGATGGAAAACAGCTTGAATAAAGCTGTTTTTGTCGTTTATCGAGACCGCTGATACGGTTTGTACTTAAAAAGAGTATACTGTAGGCGGTACGGGCTCTTAGCTCAGTTGGTTAGAGCTACCGGCTCATAACCGGTTGGTCCCGGGTTCGAGTCCCTGAGAGCCCACCAAGAAAAACACTTGCTTTCGCAAGTGTTTTTTCAGTTATATTCGTCCCTTTGGGACGAGTGATATTTACTTTGTAAGTGAAATTCGGCTGCGCCGAGTGATATTGTCTGCGGACAGTTGGGAAGGGACGAATATAATATCACTGCGAAGCAATATCACTGTTCGCTAAGTGAACAATATCACTGCGAGGAATTCGAGTAATTTCACTTAAAATTTCAAATACGCTTTGGTGTGTTTTTCCGTTAATAGCTCTTTCTGTAAAAGATACAGATGTATTATTTAGATTACTTGTTATGAGGTCTTCTACATTATATAATAAATTATCATCGCAAAGATTGAAGATTGGGGAAACAGAATGAGCGAAAGCTTGAAGGTAAAATTAGATAATGAATACGGAATTAAGTTAATTTCGTTAAATGCGGTTCCAGCAGGGTGGTCGGCAGAAGCGTGGAGAGTGAGTGCCGAGGACAGCGAGTATTTTTTGAAAGTGTATGACAAACAAAAGCGCTCGATAAAATGCTGGATAGAGCGTATTGATAAATACATGCCGGTGGTACTTTGGCTGTCTCAGAATACCGTACTTACGAAAAACATGGTCGCACCGTTGTTGACGAAAAACGGCACGTATAAATGGGAAGACGATGAATTTTTATACCTTGTGTTTCCCTATATTGACGGAAAGACTATCGAGGGAGAAGAATTAAGTTCGGGGCAGATACGCGAACTGGCGAAAACGATTGCTCATTTACATAGTTATGGGGCGGAGATACCGGTTCCAACAGAGGGTATGAAAGAGACATTTGACGTTTCGTTTTGCATGGAATTGACAGAGTGGTTGGTAAATTCGGAACTGAAAGAGCTGCTCGCACAATATACTGAGACGATTAGCAATTTTGCGGGAGAACTCGAAAAAAGAGCTTTTCAATTACGGAAAGCGGATTTGAAGTTTGTGCTTTGCCATACAGATATCCATGGGTGGAATTTGATGCAAACGGACAAGCTTATTTTGATCGACTGGGAAGGGCTGAAGCTCGCGCCGCCCGAAGCCGATCTGTTTTCGTTCACCGAAACCTTCTTTTTCGGATATGCATGGGAGGAATTCTTGAATGAATACCGTGATGTACATCCGGATTTTAAATTTGATCCGGAAGTGATGCGATTTTACCGGCTGCGTCGTCGGATAGAGGATATTCACGCTTTTGCTAAGAGCGTTTTGTTCGATGGGCTTACAAAAGAGGAAAAAGATCGGGCGATGTGGTATTTGAATCGTGAATGCGGGTTTTTATGTGATATGTGAGTAAAAATACGAAACCGCTTCAAAAAGAAGCGGTTTGTTTATCTTATTTCATCCTGATAATACTACATAAAGCTGATTATACTTGATTAATGCTCCTGAGTTTTTATAAACGCTTCGACTTCGGCAAGGGTCGGAATAGAGTCTATGACACCGAATTTGGTCACCGAGAGGGCAGCGGCATGGCTTGCAAGGAGTATGGATTCCTCGATAGACTTATCCTGTGCAATGCTCGCCATCAGCGCGCCGCTGAAACAATCACCGGCGCCTGTGGTATCGACTGCGTTTACCTTTGGCGTATTAAAAAACTTGCCGCCGTTCTTAGTCACGAGCACAGAACCCTCGCTGCCGAGTGTGATGATGGCGACTTGGACGCCTCTGTCCAAAAACCATTTGCCCGCTTTGCAAGCCGATTCGAAATCGCTCACGGGGATACCGGTCAGAGCTTTTGCCTCGTGTTCGTTTGGCTTGATGCAATTGATGTATTGATAGAGGTCTTGCGGAAGAGCGAACGCCGGAGCAGGATCGAGCAGTGTTTTAACGCCCAGTCCCGAAACTTTTTTCAAACCGTAGGCGACGACTTCCGGCTGGTTTTCCAGTTGAAACCCGACGATTCCGGAGTCGCACAGAACATCCAAGGAGGCATCAATATCCGCCTTTGAAAGGTTATAATTTGCTCCGGGTACGACTGTGATTTGGTTGCGGCCGTTCTCGTCCACCATGATCACGCTTAGGCCGGTGCGGGCGCATTCGTCAATGACCATGCGGCTTCTGTCAATGTCCAGACGGTCATACATCGCAAGCGCGTCTTGCCCGTTATGATCGGCACCGATCCGTCCGATAAATCGGGTTTTTGCGCCCATTTTCGAAGCCGCGACGGCTTGATTGGAGCCCTTACCGCCGCTGCTTTCACTGTAGGACTGCGCGATAACGGTCTCGCCTTCATGCGGCAGCGCTTTGCATTTTAAGGACTGGTCGAGATTATAACTGCCGACGACGGTGACGGGTTTATACATAAAAGTACCTCCGTGATCTGATCGGAATTAGGAGAAAGTGTAGCACAGATCGGTGAGATGTTCAAGCACCGCACGGTTGCCGGATGGGTTTAATACAAGTTTGCTTTTATCATTGATAGCGGAAGAAGCATTTGAATGATATCGGAATTTGTAGTATTATAAAACTAAATTTAAATAGGGGGAAGAAAGGCATGAAATGTCCGCGCTGCGGCAGTTTGAACCTACTTGTAACCACCGAGCAGTTGAGCGCAAAGACCCGCGAGAGAGCACCTGGCTGCCTTTGGAGCATCGGGCGGGCGTTGTTAATTATATGTACATGCGGGCTTTGGCTGCTGGTCGGAAGACGCAGAGGGACAGCCAAGACCAAATTCAAGAATCAGACCGTCGCCATTTGCCAGAGCTGCGGCAATCAGTGGAGGGTGTAAGATACTTATAACGGGTTGGGATATCCTGCTAAGTTATATTTTATTAAAGTATTATCTCCTTAAGTCATCTTGTAATTCGAGCGCCCGTTTATAAAGCGGGTCGTATTCGCAGCCGCAGCTGCCGCATTCGGAATCGGCCTGCTCAATGGCTTTGATCAGGTCATCGCCGTTCTTATCGCCCGAGAGCCAGGCTTTGGCGGGCATTGCGATCAAATCCCAGTTGGATTGGGAAAATTTTGTGAGGATTCCGATCAATTCATCGCCGCGTTCCATATTGTTTACTCCTTTATATTCCGTTTCGGAAGCAGATATATTGTTATACGATCTTCAGGGATAATTCCGAAATCTTCTATATGTCAAAAGTAAAAAGACTTATAAAAAATCAGGTTGATTCGGAGATGCAAATGATTCGTCGGCGAGATCGGATATACGGTCTCAATCGCAAGCCTATAATAAAAATCCTGCCCGTTTAGGGCAGGATTTACTTTTTGGTACTGCATGTGAACTTTTAATTATAATAATGCATTTGACGGTTATAAAACCGCGAAGCGACGAAAGCATCGCTTCCTGCGTTCACGCCGAGGACGGTAGCGCGTGCTATATGGCTTTCGGGATGCAGATGATATGACGCGTTTGAGACCGGCATCAAGCCGGACACTTAACCTTGGGCTGCGGCTTTTCTGATGTATGTGACATACTTAAAATCAGTGGGCAAGCCGGGAATCGTAAGTCCGTACCGGTCGACAGAGTGGGCATCATCGCGGACGAAATCGGTGTTGAGTATTTGCCGAACTTCATCGCTCAAATTGCCGGCTCTGATTTCAAAGACAAAGACGATCTGAGCTTCGTTCAACTGTTTGAGAAGATTTTCGCCGAACCAATTATAGTCCCCGGTGAAATTTGCGGGATCCTGGACAAAAACAGGGCCGAGCGGCGAGTGCTTGGTCAGACCGTAAAAGAACACGCCGCCGTCATTGAAACCGAGGAATTGGTAGCGGTCGATTCCTTTTTCATCGAGCAGCGCATCGACGTATTCGGCCTGTTCGGTCATGATTTGAAAATTTGAAGTGATGTCATGATCAAACGAGAAATACGGCACAAAAATGAAATTAATCGAAAGAGCCGCCAAAATACCGGAAATCAAAATCCGGCATTGTCTGACGCCGAATCCGGCCGATATGCCTTCATCTTCTTTCGGATGCAAAAGCTTCGGTTCGACCGCACTTCCGCGAAGAAGCAGCAGGAAAAGCGACAGATAGTAGGGCAGCGCAAAGACGAAATGGTGATAGAAATAGCGTCCGCCGACCGCGACGGCAAACGAAGAACACAGCAAACCGGCAAAAAGTGCAAAGAATCTCCAAAACCAGCGCAGACGGCCTTTGAGGCCTGCGGTCGGCAGCTCGCGGAAATCCTGAAAGAAATAGAAAAACAGGGCGATAAACAACAAAGTGATAATGCAGAGAAATACCATCGAGAACGAGCCCATTTCGTTGATGATGTTTATAATATTAAACATTCTTATGAAAGGCGAACTGCTCGACTCGACCCGGCTCGCAAACATATATTTCAAATAAATCGTGATATAAGGTTTCAGGACGCCTGTGGCGGCCATGGCCCCAACCCCGATAGCCCCTCCGTATAAAAGAGGGAGGATGTTTTTATAAAGGAAACCGCGCAGACTGTCGATAAACAGGAAAGAAACGCCGATAGCCACCAGCACGAACGGTTCTTTTAAAAGTCCGGCGAAGGCAAGCATCAAACCGGATAAAATCACTTTCGGAGAATAAAATTTCAGTTTCGATGCATCGCTGTCGTAAATCAAAAGCAGATAGAAATCGACGAACACAATGCCCATCGCTTCAATCTGTATGTAACCGCTTCGGGTTTGGGCATATAGCATCATCATCATGCCGAACAGAAGCGAACTCAGAATAGCTGCAGTTGTAATGATTTTACCGCAGTTTCTTTTGATACAGAGAATGGTGGCGGCAATCGCAGGAGTCAGCATGGTGACCAGCAGGCAGATGAAACTGAAGATATTCATGGCATAGACGCCGCCTGTCAGTTTCAACGAAAGCGCCGACAGCCAGAAGATACCCGGAGGTTTGTTTTCAAACAGGTCAATGTATGGTTTTAAGCCGTTCAGAATGCCCCTGCCGACCGCCCAATAGAGCGGATCGTCAACGCAATAAGCGACATTCAGCTCCGTGCCGAGGCAGGACCAGCTTTTCCGGAGGGCCGGGATAAAAAAGAGAATGACAAAAAGCAGTCCGCTCAGTAAAAGCAGGAGCAGCTGAAGTTTGCGCGACGAACGGATACGCGTATAAATGGGATTTGTTTTCAAGTCCATTGTTGTCTCCGGCGTATGAGAAGAATAGGATAAAATAACAAAAAAATTCACCGATAAACGGCGGTGAAATGCGTTATGAAACGCAAATCGACAAAAATATACCACAAGAAGGGGTGTTTGTCAATCGGTCGGCATTGAAAACGCGTTGAAATCACAGGGTTTGACAGAAACGGCGGAATTTACTATGCGGATTTTCTCACGTAAGTGATATAGGTGAAGCCGTCGGGCAAGCCGTCGACGGGGTTGCCGTCTTTGCTGACAGAATGGGCGTCGTCGCGGATGAAATCTGTATTGAGAATGTCCCAAACTTCATCGGTGATAACGCCGGCGCTTACATTTGCGACAAAGACGATCTGTGCTTCGTCCAGTTCGGCAAAAAGGGACTTTGTAAACCAGGTATCTTTTTTAGCGAAGTAATCGGGGCTTTGAACAAAAACGGGCCCGAGCGGTGAGTGTTCGGTCAGGCCGTAAAAATAGGGGCCGTTGAAACCGAGGAACAAATAGCGGTCGATGCCCTTTTCGTCGAGCAGTTTATCTATGTAAACAGCATGCGTTTTCATCAGGGTTGTCTCTTCGGAGAGCCGTTGGTCGTAAGTAAAATCGGGCAGCAGATAAAACCCGAATAACAATATGACACAAAGAATCGAAAGCGCTCTTCGGCATTGTTTCGGGCCGAGGTGAATCTCGGGTTTATCCTCCGAATCGTGATTTCGGATTAAAAAGTTCGGCTCGTCAATACAGCCCTTCAAAATAAACAGCATGAGCGCCATATAGGCAGGCAGCGCGAAAACGAAGTGGTGATTGTAATATTGATTTCCGATCGCAACGGCAAGCGAAGCGGCCAATAAACCCACCGGAAGTATGATAAATCTACCGGTCCATCTCAGCCAGTGTTTTACACCGGACGAACGCAGTTCCCGGACATCCTGCACCAAATAGATAAATACAAAGACAAAAAGAAATATCACCGCACAAAGAAGCAGTGGGGAAAAGGTAGAGAGGTCGTTTATAATATGTACGTAATCCCGTGTTTTTTGAAACGGGGATTCACTCAGGCAAACCTGATCGTCGAGTATGCGCTTGAGATAGACCGTGAGATAGGGTTTCAAAACGCCGGTTGCCCCCATTGCCGCGGTTCCGGCTGCGCCGCCGTAGAGAAGCGGGAATACCGTTTTATATAAAACGCCGCGCAGATCGCCGGCAAACAACAGCGATACGCCCACAGCCACCGGCACAAACGGCTCCTTCAGCAGGCCTGCGCAGGCGAGCAGCAGCCCCGATGCGATCACCGACGGTGACCAAAACTTTAATTTTTGATTGTCTGCATCGAAAATCAAAAGAAGATAAAGGCAGACGAACATCGAGCCGAATGCCTCTATTTGGATATATCCGCTGCGGCTCTGGGCGTAAAGCGCCAGCATCATACCGAATAACAGCGAGGTAAAAAGAATCAGAGCGGAAGTGCGTCGGCTGCAGTTTCTCTTTCGGCACAGGATGGCTGTTCCGATTGACGGAATAAATCCGGTAATCAACAAGCAGAAAAAGCTGAACACGTTCATTGCGTATACGCCGCCGGTCAGCTTCAATGTCAATGCGGACATCCAGTATATACCCGGAGGCTTGGTCTCGAAAAGGTCGACATACGGCGTAAGGCCGTTGAGAATCCCTCTGCCGATTGCCCAGTACATCGGATCATCCCATACATAAGCCGGGTTTAATTCGGAGGAAAGACGATCCCAGATCTGTTTCACGGACGGAACCAGAAGGAGAACCAATACTGTAAGCGCTATAACCGCAACCATTACGGTTTTAAATCCGAGAGGTGTAAAGGTCCTTTTGAAAACTGCTTTCAGGCTTGGCTTCATCGTGGCTTCTCCTCAACCAATCTGCACAAGGCGTAATTTTATTCATTTTATCACGGAATGTATATAATTGTCAAATTTAGAAATGCAGCCGGATTGACAGAAGAGGTAAAATTAGTTAAAATAACATCGGGGGGATGATATGAATAACAATTTATTGAACGATTTGGTAAAACAAGTCGAAACGAGAGGCCCGAAAGTATGCAACTTGGTGGTTCGTCAAAACGGAGAGATCATCGCGCGCCATGATTTTATTCCCGAACAGCCGCGGCTTTTATATTCGGTCAGTAAAACCTTTACATCGCTCGGCATCGGGCTTGCCGAGAGCGAGGGACTGTTGGGATTGGACGAGACGCTTGATGTGTTTTTCAACTGTCCGCGGGGTTTTGAAAAAATCAAAGTAAGGCATCTGCTGATGATGTCGAGCGGGCACGGCGCTTGTCCGCTGGAGTCCGCCGGGAATATGGACGATATCGAGAAAATTTACTTCAGCAAACCGCTTGTCTATGAGCCGGGGAAGGTGTTTATCTACAACAATGCGGGAAGTTATCTGCTTTCTAAATTGCTCGGGAAGCGGGCTGGGTGCAATTTGAAACAATATCTGACACCGAGATTGTTTGAACCGCTCGGGATTTCAAATCCGCGTTGGGACGAGGATCAATTCGGGGTCAGTTACGGTTTTACTGATCTCCGTCTGAACGCGACCGATCTCTCGAAAGTCGGGCAAGTGCTGCTCGACCATGGGATATGGCAGGGCAAACAACTATTGCCGGAAAAATATCTGGCACAGGCAACGACAAAACAAATTTCCACCGAAAATGTCAGAAACGATTGGGCGACCGCCGATTCGCACGCGGGATATGGATATCAGATATGGATGAACAGTTATCCGGGAAGTTATCGGATGGACGGATACAGGGGACAGTATGTCGTCATGCTGCCTGATAAAAACGCGGTCGTGACTTATCTCTCGGACGAAGATAAAGATATGCTCGGTGTCTTGAGTTTGACTTGGAAGTATTTAATCGACAAATTATGATTGTAGGTAGAAGAGGGGGCGTTTTGATGAAAAGGGGTATTGCTGTTGCTTTGATGGCCGTTTTATTCGCGGTGGGATGCGGAAAAACGACTTCGGCGTCTTCGTCAGCACTCGCTTCAAAAGCGGGTTCAACCATCTCGGTTGAATCAGCAACTTCCGCGGTGAATCAAGTCGTTTCGTATATTACAAAACCGGACGATATGAGCGCGGCGGCGTTTTTGCGCCAAAACTTCCCCGATACCGACGGCTCGACCTCGACGATTCCGCTCGATGCGGCGGTACGCAGTGCCATATTTAATACGGGATTGGATTACGAGACGGGCAATGTCAAACATACAACTACTTTCGGTTCATTTGAGCGGCTACTTTCCGGAGAAGCCGATCTGACCTACACCGTGCCGCTCTCCGCCGAACAAAAGCAAGCCGCAAAGGACGCAAACATCGAGCTCGAGATGGTCCCGATTGCGAAAGAGGCGTTTGTTTTTGTGCTGAACGCCAAAAACCCCGTGATAAAACTTTCACAGGAACAACTGCGCGGCATCTACAGCGGCAAGATCACCAACTGGAAGCAGGTCGGCGGCATCGACGCCCCGATTGTGGCGTATCAGCGCAACAAGACCAGCGGAAGCCAGACCTATATGACCGCGTTTATGGGCGACACGGCGCTGATGGAACCGGTTGAAACACTGGTCGCGACCTCAATGGGCGGATTGATGGATGCGATTGCGCTTTATGACAACGCCGAGAACGCGATCGGTTATTCGGTGTATGCCTACGCCGCCGATATGTACGGAACGGGTACCGAGTTGAAATTCGCGGCGGTGGACGGCATCGCGCCCGACGACACAACGATGAAAAACGGAACTTATCCGTTATTATCGGAAAACTTCGCGATTTTCAAGGCTTCGGAGCCCGAGGGCAGTCCCGCACGGGTGCTTGCCCAGTGGCTGGTGACCCAAGACGGGCAGCAAGCGGTCGCAAACGGAGGTTATATCCCGTACGGTGTCAACCCCTCGACCGTGGTCGCACACAAAAACGCATGGAACAAGGTCGGAACCGGACCGAAAGCGACGGGAAGGGAGAAATTACCGACGAGTTATTATAAGGCGCTGTTAAGTGAAGCCGGTAATTACGGAACTGACGGCGCATGGGTTGACGGCGCTTATACTGTGACACTTCTTGATAAAAGCGAACTGCATATCTATGACGGACATAATTCCGACAGTGTCGTTTGGAATATTCGGGTGGATTTTACCGGATTGGTCAGCAAAGACAAAAACGCCGCAGTTACCGATTTTATGAACAAGTCAATTGGAGAACTGACCGCGCAGCGGACTGCGTTTGAAGCATATCTCAAAGAACTGAACAAAGCTCAAAAACCGACCTGGCACAGCACCGGTGACCCGTACAATATCCAGACGCAATGGCATGCCGCTCAAGAATATTCATGGAGAAGCGCGGTTCAGATTGATACGATTTGTTATAACGGATATCTTTCAATTGCCGTTCGGCTGCATTACAGCGGGCCGTTTGAAAGCGGGAATTTTGACTGCCGAACCGCAATTTTTGATTTGTATACCGGCAAACAGGTGCAATACACCGATTTGTTTTATGAGGGGACGAATATTGCGGATAAATTGGATGAAGCGGTGAAGCACTATATAAACGGCGACCTCTATTGGGATACCGGTTATGTGCATATCCGCCACGAAAACCCCATTGTTACGGATGAAGTCAAAAATTTCACGCTGAATAAAATCTATTATCCCCATGTCAATCATTGCTTTACATCGGGGGTAACGGTTGAATATGACATTCTCAGCGCTTCGGTTGTTGCAGATGCGTCGCGTAATATGAACGGACTTTGGACACCGAAGGTAGGCGTCTATCGAACCGCGCTGACCGAATCGGTCGGTTCTGGGCTTCGTAAAAACGGCGTTCTGGCTGACAAGGAGAAGAATTTTTATGCCGTTGAGGCTGACACCTATATCTCTCAGACGGCGGCAGATAAGATCAATGCTGCGGTACTGGCTTACATAGACGAGGTACACACAAAAACACTGAATGACTATTTCAAAGCCACCGGAATGTCCCGTAATGAACTGGTTTTGTATTTTAACCCCGGAATTGAATCCGGATTAAAGAGTTCGCTGGATGACTATTTAGATGAAAACGGCTGTACGGTAGAGAGAATTTTAGGGAACGGATTGTATTATGAGAAGTATGATCCGTATGTCATTTGCGGAAAATGTGTGGTTTATCCGAGAGCGGGCGCTTATTTTGAGAGCGGACATTATTTTATCGATAACGAGAGTATACGCACTTTTTATCTGCCGATCTGCTTGGTTTTCGATATTGACACCGGTGAACCGATTCAACTATCAAAGTTGTTTTTAAACGGATGGGAGAAGACAGCGAAATGGTACGATCTCTCAGAAAGCTTTTTTGTGAATACCTATGAAGCAGAGACGATTGCAACACCCAAAATCGACGATTTGGTTTTGGTCGATCTGTCATGGGGAACCGGATATAACACGCAATCCATTGCTACCTTTATGACCAAGGATGGCAAGAAGACCTATCGGGCGGAAATTCCGGGAGAGTATTTGAATTTTGACTGAGGATATGATAAGATGGGGTTAAGAATTTACCAAAACCCGAGCCAAGAAAATGCGAAGGATTGATTTGATGAAACAGCCCAATATCCTGTTCTTTTTGGCCGATCAGCACCGGTACGACTGCACCGGTTATGCAAGAAAATATCCCGTGTCGACCCCCAATATCGACGCAATCGGCCGCGAAGGGGTTTGTTTCAACAACGCCTATGCTCCGACGCCGGTCTGCGCGCCCGCGCGCCAGTCATTTTTATCCGGGCGCAGGGCTGAGGCCATCGGCGCTCTGCACAATTATAATTTTATCCCGACCAAGACGCTGATGCCCGAGGATTTTCACTTTGTCAAGGGATTAAAATCGGCGGGGTATACAACTTCGTTTGTCGGTCAATGGGATGGCTCGGTGCGTCCTATTGACGAATTCGGGTTCGATCAAGTTCGGCTCGGCAAGGAATATGCCGCATATATTAAAGAAAAATATCCCGATGTGAAATATCACAACTCGTGGTTTGGAGAACATAATCCGATACCGCTCGAAGACAGCCGCACCCATTGGTATGCCGCCCGAGCTTGTGAGCAGATTCAAATGCTTGCAAATTCTGAAAAGCCGTGGTTTCTGTGGATGGACGGGGTCGATCCGCATCTGCCGTGCCGGCCGTCAAGCCCGTTTTTCGAGCGGTACAAGCCCGAGGACGCTGTGATCTGGGACGGGTTCGGCGACCGGTTTATCGACAAACCCTATATCCACCGACAGCAGCTTTTGAACTGGCGGCTCGAAAGCAAGACATGGGAGAACTGGGCGCCGACCGTCGCGGCTTATTATTCAATGATCTCGCAGGTGGACGATGCGTTCGGGCGTGTGATCGATGCGCTCAAAGACAGCGGTCAATACGACGATACGCTGGTAATCTACACCTCCGACCACGGCGATATGTGCGGAAGCCACGGGATGATTGACAAACACTACATCCTCTGGGATGATGTGATTCGTGTTCCGCTCGTGATGCGGCTGCCCGGAAAAATCGAACCGGGTACGGTCTGTGATGATTTTGTCAGCAATGCGCTGGATCTGTTACCGACGCTCGCCGAAATCGCCGGTTTTGAAGTGCCCGGGAATGCGATCGGAACATCGTTATTCGACACCGAAGACAGGGATGACTGCGCCGTCTGCGCTTCCGGCGGACAACAGTTCGGCGCGTTTACGCAGCGGTGCATCCGCACAAGAACGCATAAATACATTTGGAACCTGACCGATATCGACGAGTTATATGATTTGAAAAAAGATCCGGGCGAGCTGCATAATTTGATCAAGCGGCCTGACCATGCGTCTTTGGTCTCGCTGATGCGCAAAAAGATGAAAGCCGAATTGGTGCGCTGCGGCGATCCCTATGCCAAGGCGGGGTGGCTGGCAAGACAGCTCGACGAGGATGTCAAGCTTGTTTGAGCGGTGCCGGCAAGCGTAAAGTATAATATGTAAAGTTTAAAGTTACAATATATTTAAATTGTAAAGGCGAACTTTGTTCGCCTTTGTTTTTCATGGAAATATATGCATCAAAACGGGCGAACGCAGTTCCTCCCTACACGATTTTTTACGTTTTTGCGGTATTCTACGATATATTTAAGCCTTTGATTTGAATAAATCCGTGCTGAGATATTTTTCTCCCCGGTCGGCGAAAACCACGACAACAAAGCCCTCGTCGATTTCCTTGATGCATTCGAGCGCGGCGAGCATTGCCGCACCGCTGCTCATTCCGACGAAGATCCCCTCTTCGCGGACGATCGACCTGGACATCGCAAAGGCGGCTTCGGACTCGATCATCACCGATTTGTCGATTTTTGTCGAGTCGTAAATTTCGGGGACAATCGCCTCCTGCATGTTTTTCAAGCCCTGGATATAATGCCCGCGAACCGGCTGCGCTTCGACAATCCGGATTGCGGGATTTTTGCTTTTCAAACCCATTCCCACGCCCATAATCGTGCCCGAAGTGCCGAGCGCGGAGACAAAATGGGTGACTTTGCCGGCGGTGTCTTCCCAGATCTCGTTGGCGGTCGTATAATAGTGGGCGAGTTTGTTGTATTCGTTTGAAAACTGGTTCGGCATAAAATACGCGTCCGGGTGGCTTTGGGTTAATTCGTGCGCTTTCCGGATGGCACCGTCCGTACCCTGCGAGGATTCGGTCAGAATGATTTGCGCTCCGAACGCCTCAATCATTTTTCGGCGCTCGACGGAGACCGCTTCGCTCATCACGATAACGACCTTATAACCCTTGACGGCGCCGATCATCGCAAGTCCGATGCCTGTGTTGCCGGATGTGGGTTCGATGATGGTTTTATTTTTCGTGAGGACGCCGCTTTCTTCGGCCTGTTCGATCATTTTCAGGGCGATCCGGTCTTTAATGCTGCCGGTGGGGTTGAAACCTTCTATTTTTGCATACAGCGGGATTTGGGGTTTGGGATTGAGCCGGTTGATGCGCACAAGAGGAGTGCGTCCGATGGTGTCAAGGATGTTATCGTACATTCGCGTTGTCCTTTCGGTTTTTTAAGTGTAAATGACATGGTTTCGCAGGGGAGCGAAATCCGCATGGTAGTCTGTGCGAAGTCCATGTGATGACAGAGACAGAGACATCCCTGACGCTCCGCGTGCCGTAAGGAATGGTTGCGCGGAAGGCCAATAGCCGCCTCTATATGGATTTAATGCGTTTTTTTCGGCGGATTAAAACGATGGTGATGATGACCACCGCAATCAATAGAAGCAGTCCACCGGCAGCCATCAGGACATAACTTTGAATCATAAAGCCTTGGGTTGACGCCAAAAATGCCGGAAGAGGCGCTTCGACCAGGTCTTTATAATAAAGCACTTCGGTAGTATAAGAAAGAGTCGATTCATCGATGGTCACAACGCGCGCCCCGTGTTTATCGCCGTTGCCGTAAATATAAAAGCTCAGCCCCGGTGTCATCACGAGATCGATGCCCCGGTCTGTGACGATGAAATCATTGACATGGTCGTGTCCGAAAAATGCCGCTTTAATATCCCCGGTCTCGGTCCATGTGTCAAATTCGCCGCCGTTTATGACCGGAGGGCAAGGGCCTTCGCCGAGAGTTCCGGAAAGCGTATACTGTGGGTTGAGCATATAATACTTGTCCTGCCATGCGTCGATTCCGCGGACAGAACCCTTGGTATCTTTCGGGACAACGCTGAGCATATCATAAACCTCGGGAACTATAATATGCTGGAAGGCGAAAGCCGGCAATTTATTTCCGTATTGAGCGGTCAGTCGGGATGAGGTTTGTTTGTACCAGTCGAGCTGATCTTTTCCGACGCAGGCATAAGTCCCCGCGCCGGTCGTGTCATATGTACCGCTGTCAAAAAACCACAGCACGCACTTCGGTGTGCCGTCAATGCCGTTTACTGTCAGATAATAGTTGCCGCAGCCGGTTATCGGCTCGCCATCTACGGCCAAACAGCAGGGGAAGGACTGATAATAAGCCATTTGCGTCTCTTTGGAAATGCCGCCCTCGTCGTCATGGTTGCCGAAGACGATCGCAAACTGCAGCCCACGATCGACTACCGGATTTATAATCGCATCAATGGCTTTTTTTGTAGCTTCGAGGTCATCTCCGATCGAGGGTGAATGGATCATATCACCCAAAAAGACCACGAGATCGGGTTTTGCTTCGTCGAGCGAGGCGTTCAGCAGATCGAGCATCGCCTTCTGCGGGTGGTCGGTATCCTGCGGGTCGGCAAGAATCAATATTTTATATTGGCCGTCTTTGAAATTCAAAGTCTCGGCGCCGAGAGACAGAAATAGCCCTGCACAAAGCAGAAGAGAGAAGAAATATGCAAGCACTTTTTTCATGATGATTTAATCCTTTGCATGAGTTTCAATAAGCTGTCGGCGAGCAGGTCAAAGGCCTGCGGCGAGAGACCCGGCCCAACGCGTTTGACATGCTCTCCGATGATCTCGGCGATGGAGTCCTCTTTGGAGACGGCAGGGGCGTTTTTAACGGTTCTGACAAAATCGGGAAAAGAAAAAATCTGAAGCCGTTCGATATTGCGCGCTTTGGCGCGCCGCTCTAAGATTGCGAGCGCGATCTCGCGGTAACCGGCTGACGGCGAAAGACCGAATTCACGCGCGGCGGCGGGCAGGATTTTTTCAAAAAGCAGCCGTCTCGGCTCGCCTTCTTCCAAGTTCATCAGCTCGGCGATCTCTTTGATTGCTTTGGAATCCAGTGCCGAGAAAAGCGAAAAGAACTCGCTTTCCTTCGGCGGATTTTCGAGATAATACTGTCTTCCGGCGAGCCCTTTGATCAATCGAAGCGCGTCACACCGGCCGACCAGCATGCGGTGCATGATTTTTTCGTGGCTGAAGTCGAGAATGTTCCCGAGGTCCTCGGACGGTCCAAGCTCGGTGACGTGCAGGTCGGCTTTGCGGAATTTTTTGACCACGCCGATGGCATAAGTGCGGATCACGAGGATTTCGCGAAAGCCCTTGCGGTAGAGCATATTGACCGGTAAATTATTATAAAAGCCGCCGTCGATGTAAATTTCCCCGCTGATGGGTTCAAGCTTGAAAACCGGCATATTGGCGCTTGCCATCAGATATTCAATCAATTTTCCCTCGGGGATATCCTCTTTGAAAAGTTCCATCGGTTTTGCCTCGGGCATTTTCACGGTGACCATGCCGAATTCGACCGGTGAGGCGCGCAGTTTCGGCTCGTCGTATATCTCGGTCAGAATCCCGCGGATTTTTGTGGTATCAAGGCCTTTTTTTTCAAAGAGAGTATGCAGGGCCGTACGCATTGGGCCGATCTTTTTGAAATCGAATTTGCGGTATATCAGGTCGTTCAGGATTTCCTCATCAACGTCAAACAGGGCCGAGAGCGAGAGTTTTTCCCACCAGTCGCAGCACCTTTTCCAATCGCCCTGTGCAATCAATCCGCCGTTGAGCGCGCCGATCGAAGAACCCGCGACGCCGCCGAATTCGGCTCCGTTTTCGTAATAGGCGCTGACAGCGCCCATCTGATAAGCGCCTCTTGCACCGCCGCCCTCCAGGATCAATCCTTTTCGCATATTCTCTTGCATATCCTCACCTCTTTGGTCTGAGTTTAGCACATTTTCGGAATTTATACAATAGTTATGGGCATGATTTGATTGTTTCAATTGACATCAGCGCAGTGTATCGGTATAATTTGAACAGATTGGAGGGAATGATATGGAACTCTTTCATCATACACAAAACGGACTGCCTGAATGGCAGGCCAATCCCGGTATATTTTCGATTAACCGGCTTGCACACCGGTCGGATTTTTCGCGCTATTCGACTCTTGGCGAGGCCTTGCAGTGCAAACGCTGGAGTGGCGAGCGTTATCTGTCTTTGAACGGCGAATGGGAATTCGCCTATTATCCCTGCCCCGCAGAAGTAAAGGAGGGCTTTCAAAACGGAGAGATTCCGTTCGGAAGTATTGAAGTACCCTCGAATCCGCAAGTATTAGGGTATGGAACGCCGCAGTACTGCAATGTGCAGTATCCCTGGGAGAGCGGCGAGGACGTGATGCCGCCGTATGCGCCTGAGAAGAAAAATAATGTGTTTTGCTATCGCAAGCGTTTCTTTTTGCCGCAGAGTTTTGACGGCAAAGAGGTAATTTTGCATTTTGCGGGCGTGGACAATTGCTTTTATTTATGGATCAACGGCCATGAGACGGGATTTTCGAAGAATTCCTTCAACGCGGCGGAATTTGACATCACGCAGTTTTTGCACGAGGGCGAGAACCTAATCGCGGTGCAGGTGATGCAGTACAGCGACTCCAGCTGGCTTGAAGATCAGGACTTTTTCCGGCTCTCGGGTATTTTCCGCGATGTGTTTTTATACTGTATGCCGCAAAAGGCGCTGGTGGACTTCGGCACCGTCTGCGACTGGTCGAACGGAAGCGGCAATCTCACGCTTTACGGAAAGACCGGAACGGCTTCGCATGCCTCATTATATGACGGTGAAAAAGAAATTTTCTCGGCGTCTGTCACGGGTGATTTCAATCTGTCGGTGACGCTGGAAATCATCAAGACGTGGTCCGCCGAAAAACCGAACCTTTATACGATTGTGATCTCGGCCGACGGCGGAAGCGAGTTCTGTTCGACACACGTCGGCTTCAGGCGCATCGAAAACCGCGCGGGCGTGCTGTATTTGAATGGTGCACAGCTGAAGTTTGTCGGTGCGGACAGGCATGAATTTGACGCCAAATACGGGCGCGCGATCACCCATGAGATCATGGAGAGCGACGTGCTGATGATGAAACGGCACAACATCAACGCCGTGCGCACCTCGCACTATCCGAACCATCCGTATTTTTTAGAGCTTTGCGACAAGTACGGAATCTATGTCATCGACGAAACCAATATGGAGACTCACGGCACCTGGGGATGGCCCGATGTGCCGCGCGTTCCGGGCGACGATAAATTGTGGGAGCCGGCACTGCTTGACCGCGTCGAGGCCGTTTTCCAGCGCGACAAGAACCGCCCGAGCGTAATTTTGTGGTCGCTCGGCAACGAGAGCAACGGCGGCACCGTGATCCACGAAATGTATAAACGCTTCAAGTCCAAAAACGACGGGCGGTTGGTGCATTACGAGGGCGGAAGATGGTGTTCCGACGGGACGCTGTCGACCGATCTGGTATCGGCGATGTATTCTACCTTCGACGAGTGCGAAAAACTGCTCAAGCAGGGCAAAAAAGAGCAAAAACCGGTTATCCTGTGCGAATACGCCCATGCGATGGGAAATTCCTGCGGTGATTTGGACACCTATACCGATTTGTTTTATAGCACCGAGGGCTTTGTCGGCGGCCTGATCTGGGATTTTGTCGATCAGGCAATTTTGAAGACCGAGAACGGCAAGACATTTTTGGGATTCGGCGGCGATTTCGGCGATGACCCGAACGACGCGGAATTCTCCGGCGATGGCTTGATCACCGCCGACCGCAGAATCACGCCGAAACTGATCCAAGTAAAGCATAGTTATCGCCCGGCGGTATTTAGCTGCAAAAGGCCGGGGAGCGGCGAATACACGGTCAAAAACCGTGCGCTGTTCACCGATATCAATGAATACGACATCGTCGTGACCTATACCAAATTCGCGGGATTCGAACAGACGGTGCTTGCCTCGCAGAGATTAGCCGTCAACTGCCCGCCGGGACAGACCGCCGAATTCACGGTATTTCCGCCGAAAAAGGTTGATGGTGAACTGCAGGCGAGAGTCGAACTCGTTCTGCGTTATGACACGCTCTGGGCGAAGGCCGGATTCGTGGTCGCATGCGACGAATTTATCACGGGCAAACAACCCCAAGCGGCTGTTGTCAAGAGCACGGCTCCTAAGGCAATCAGCACTTACGGGAATATTTATATTGAGGGGCAGAATTTTACCGCGCGGTTTTCAAGGCGCAGAGGCGAATTGGAGAGCTACCGCGTAAACGGCAGGGAATTGCTTGCCGCACCGGTGCGCCCGATCTTCTGGCGCGCGCCGACCGATAACGAAAACGGCTGGCGGATGCAGTCGGCGCTGGCTTGCTGGCGCGGGGCCTGCGATACCCGCGGGGCGATTTTAATGTCCGGATTTAAGAATGTCAAACAATTGAAGGATTGCGCCGAGGTCGAAGTCGAAACGCGCGCCGCGACATTTATCCCCAATATCGTGAAACTCCTTTATCGGTTTTACGGCGACGGTTCGGTCGAGATTAACTTCGAAACCGCGCTTGACAGAAATGTTCCGTGCCCGCCGAAAGTTGGTATGCAGTTCATTCTGACGGGCGGTTTAAAGACGGTGACTTGGCTCGGTATGGGCCCGCACGACAACTACTGCGACCGCGTGACAGGATGCCTGCTCGGCGTCTGGGAGAAGCCGATTGACGAGATGTATTTCCGGTATCTCAACCCACAGGAGAGCGGTAATGAGACCGGTGTTCGGATGGCGAAAGTGTCCGGCGAATACGGGCTTTCGGTTACCTGCGACCGGAATTTTGAGCTGAATGTAGGCCGTTATACCGCAGAGCAGTTGGAGTTTGCGAACCACTGGCACGAGCTGCCCGAGACCGACAGGACGGTTTTGCAGGTCAATTACGTCAGTCAGGGCGTCGGAGGTGATCTGAGCTGGGGCGAAACCGGCAGACCGCATGAAAAATTCCTTTTGAAGCCCGGAAAATATAAATATCAAATCCGGCTCACGCCGCAAAAAACGTTGTAAATATGAAAAAGGACGGACAACAGCATGACCATGACAAGCAGAGAGCGCTTTTTGCGCTGTTATGAACACAAAGAAGCCGACCGCATTCCGATGACCGACTCCCCCTGGCAGGGCACCCTCGACCGCTGGCGCAGAGAGGGTTTGACCGAAGCTGCTTGGGAAGATCATTTCGGTTTTGACCGTATCGCCTATTTCGGCGGCGACAATTCTCCGGGATTTCCTGTGAAAGTCATCGAGGAGACCGACACTCACATCACCAAAACCACCGAGTGGGGCGTGACACTGCGCTATATCAAGGGTGTGGATTCGACGCCGGAGTTTTTGCATTTCGAAGTCACCGATCCGGACAGCTGGCGCAAAGTGCGCGACCGGATGGCTCCTTCCCGCGAACGGATTAACTGGGATCGAATTGCAAGCAATTATAAAATCGCCATGGAGAAGGGCTATTGGCGTTATGCCAACTTCTGGTTCGGCTTCGACGTGACCCATTCATGGTTTGTCGGTACCGAGACGCTTTTGATGGCGATTGCCGAAGAACCCGAGTGGTGTGTCGAGATGTTCAACCGCGAGCTCGACGTCAACATCGCCTTGATTGAAATGATGCTTGACAAAGGATATGAGTTCGACGGTGTCCAGTGGCCGGACGACATGGGGTATAAACACAACCAGTTCTTTTCGTTGCATACATATCGTGAATTGCTCAAGCCGGTGCAGAAGCGCGCCTGCGACTGGGCACACGCACATAATCTCAAGGTGCATCTGCATTCCTGCGGCGACGTCAACCCGTTCGTGCCCGAGCTCATTGAAATCGGCGTCGACGCGCTGAACCCGCTTGAAGTCAAGGCCGGAATGGACCCGGTCGCTTTGAAAAAGAAATACGGCGGCAAGTTGGTTTTGCACGGCGGCATCAATGCGGTCAAATACGATCAAACCGAGGAGTTCATCGCCGAGATGGCAAAAGTGATTCCGGCGGTCAAGGAACACGGAGGCTATATTTTCAGTTCGGACCACTCAATTCCGAACAATGTCTCACTTGCCGAGATGACCGCGATCGCCGAAGCAGCAATGCGTCTTGGCAAATATTGATTTTCGGTTGAATTGATATCGATAAGTGTTATAATAGAATTCATTAATATCGGAGGTAATTTTCTATGTCACTGACAAAGGTTGCGATCATCGGATGCGGCGGCATCGCTAACGGCAAGCATATGCCGTCACTCAAAAAGACCGGAATGTGCGAAATGGTGGCGTTCTGCGATCTGATCAAAGAGCGCGCCGAAAAGGCCGCTGCCGATTACGGCGTCAAAGGTGCGAAGGTCTATACCGATTATAAAAAGCTGCTTGCGGACCCGTCTATCGAGGTCGTCCATGTCTGCACCCCGAACCGCTCCCACAGCAAAATCACGGTTGACGCGCTGAATGCGGGCAAACACGTCATGTGCGAAAAGCCGATGGCGATCAACTATAAAGAGGCCATGAAAATGGTCGAAGCCGCCAAGGCCAACAACAAACTGCTGACCATCGGTTACCAGCAGCGCAACCGCCCCGACACGGCTTATCTGAAAGCGGAGTGCGAAAAGGGTACCTTGGGCGAAATCTATTTTGCCAAAGCGCGTTCGGTTCGTCGGCGCGGCGTTCCGACCTGGGGTGTGTTTTTGAATGAATACGAACAGGGCGGCGGCGCTCTGATCGACATCGGCACGCATGCGCTTGATATGTGCATGTGGCTGATGCAGGACTGGGATGTCAACTACGTGGTCGGTACCTCATATACCAAACATAACAAGGACACCGAGACCGCAAATTTGTTTGGCGACTGGGATGTCAACCAGTTCACAGCGGACGACGCCTCGTTCGGCTTTATCGTGATGAAGAGCGGCGCGACGATTTTCCTCGAGGCCACCTGGGCACTGAATACGCTTGATCTGGCTGAAGCGAAAGTCGAGCTCTGCGGTACAAATGCCGGCGCGGACATGGTCGACGGACTGCGCATTAACGGCGTGAAAAACAACCGGCAATATATTGAAACACCTGACTTCTCCACCGGCGGCGTCGCGTTCTTCGAGGGCAATCAGGGCGGAAGTCCGGCGGATATCGAGCAGGTGATCTGGATGAACGCCGTCAACGGCAAGGGAAAACTCTCGGTGCTGCCCGAACAGGCCGCCGTCGTCACCCGCTGCCTCGACGCGGTGTATGAATCTGCCAAGACCGGCAAACCGGTGTACTTTAAATAAACAAGCTAAAACCTTCGGTTTCAGCTAGGAAGTTTTGCGCTGACGCACAAAACATCCGTCATGCCAAAACCTTCGGTATTGATCGGGGAGTTTTGCGCTGAGCTTACAACATCCCGGAAAAGAAAGGTATCATTATGAACGTGACTATTTTTGTAGAAGACGATAAAGCCAATACCCAACCCGAAGTGCTCAAGGTCTATAAAGAAGGCATCGCCGCAGAACTAGCGACAATTTTTAAAGGCAAAGCTCGCACGGTCAGCGCCTTCGAGCCGGAATGCGGATTGACCAAAGAAGTGCTCGGCGACACCGATGTGCTGTTATGGTGGGGCCACCGCTTCCACGGCATGGTGTCCGATGAGGTTGCTAAACGTGTGACCGATGCGGTTTTGACCGGAATGGGCCTTGTCGTATTGCATTCCGGACATTATTCCAAACCGTTTAGAGCGCTGATGGGCACGACCTGTTCGTTACGGTGGCGTGACGGCGATTTCGAGCGGCTTTGGATTTGCTCTCCGTCGCACCCGATCGCCAAAGGGCTGCCCGAATACATCGAACTCAAAGAAGAAGAAATGTACGGGGAGTACTTTGATATCCCGACGCCCGATGATCTGGTCGGCATCGGCTGGTTCAGAGGCGGAGAAGTCTTCCGCTCGGTCTGCGCGTTTCGACGCGGACTCGGAAAGGTGATCTATATCCAGCCCGGGCATGAGACCAATCCGACTTATAAAAACAAGGATATCCGCAAACTGATTCGCAATGCCGCCGAATGGGCCGCAGCCGACATCAGAGCCGCTGCTCCCACCGGAAGCCGTCACTGCGAAGTGCCCCCGGAGAGCAAATAGATAACACCCCAAACAGGGAGGTTTTATTATGAAACTAGGTGTTTTAACTGTACTGTTTTCCGACCGTTCGCTCGAAGATACGCTTAAATATTTAGCGGGTCTCGGCATTGATACGGTCGAAATCGGCTGCGGCGGTTTCCCGGGACGTGCGCATTGCGACCCGGAAATCCTGCTTTCGAACCAAAAAGCGCTGGACGAGTTCAAAGCCAAGTTCAAACACTACGGCATCGGTATCTCGGCGCTGTCAGCGCACGGGAATGCTGTGCATCCCGATAAAGCCGTCGCTGCAACCGCGCACGACCATTTTATCAAGGCGTGCCAACTGGCTCAAAAACTGGACATTGACCGCGTTGTTACCTTTTCAGGATGCCCCGGCGACCATGCGGGCGCGAAATATCCGAACTGGGTGACCTGCCCGTGGCCGGACGACTTTTTAAAGATTCTCGACTGGCAATGGGACGAGGTCTTGGTGCCTTATTGGAAAAACACGGTCAAAGAAGCCGCGAAATACGGCATCGAGAAGATCGCGTTCGAGATGCACCCGGGCTTCTGTGTCTATAATACCGAAACTATGTTAAAAATCCGCGACCGCGTCGGCAAGCAGCTCGGGGCAAACTTTGACCCGTCGCATCTGTGGTGGCAGGATATGGACCCCGTCGAGGCCATTTATGCGCTCAAAGGTGCGATTTATCATTTCCACGCAAAAGACACCAAGGTCAATCCGCGCACGACCAGAGTCAACGGCGTGCTGGACACCAAGCACTTCTCCGACGAGCCGAATCGCAGCTGGATTTTCCGCACGGTAGGTTACGGGCACGGCGAGGACGTTTGGCGTGATATCGTCTCGGCGCTGCGCCTGACCGGGTATGATTATGTGATGTCCATCGAGCACGAAGACTCGCTGATGACCCCCACCGAGGGACTGGAAAAAGCCGTCGACCTGCTGCGCAGGGTGATTGCGTTTGAACCCAAACCGGGTGGCATGTGGTGGGCTTGAAAT
>DAOPZJ010000032.1:23544-31402 GCA_035353335.1 Oscillospiraceae bacterium
GCGCAGGGTGATTGCGTTTGAACCCAAACCGGGTGGCATGTGGTGGGCTTGAAATTCGAGCGCGCCCAGTGGGCGATGCAGCGAGGATTTCAAGGCGCCGCAACAGGGAGTATCGCGAAGTGAATAACGAGCGAGACGACTATGTTGCAAGAGGGCTGTGATTAAAAGTACCTTTAAAATTGCAATTCAGATGAAGTTTGGATAAACGTTTGTAAACTATTAAAACGGAATCCCACCACCGCTGAAAGGCCATGGAAATTCACATTGTGAATTTCCTTGCCTCCCCTTTGACAAGGGAAGCAAGGAACCTCCTCATCACAGCTACGCTGTACCATTCCTTAAAAGAAAAACTTACGGGCGACCACAGCGGGCTGGTACCCGTATCGCCCCTACATTGAAAATATATAAACGAGGTAAATAACTTGTCTTCACCCAAAGAGGCGGCCGCCGAACATGCAATCATCGGCGCGTCCGCAATCTCAAAACCGTTTGAACGCAACACCCACCCCGACGCACAGTGGTTTCCCGCCGCGGGTCTGGGTCTTTTTCTGCACTGGGGCATCGCCTCAGTGTTCGGAAACACCGACCTCTCATGGGGGATGATGCAGGATTTTGTCTGGGACGCACCGTTGCCCGGATATCCTAAAGTCACACCAAGACAGTATTATGAAGGGGGCATCGCAAAATTCCATCCGGACAAGTTCGAGCCCGAGAAATTTTTGGGCGCGGCAGCAGAGGCAGGATTTAAATATGCCGTTCTGACTACCAAGCACCACGACGGATTCACACTGTTCCCAAGCAAATACGGTGAATTCGGCGCAGCGCACTCGCTTCACGGGCGCGATCTCGTGGGCGAATATGTCGACGCCTGCCGCAAGGTCGGCATGAAGATCGGCTTGTATTATTCGCCGCCGGATTGGTATTTTAACCGCGATAATATGAGCTTCAACTGCGGCAGAAATCCCGACGGCAGCCGGGTTTTGAAAAACTTTGACCTGCAAACGATCGATTGCTTGCCCGTGATGCCGCCCGAACACAAGAAGGCCTATATCGAGCTGATTCGCGGACAGACACTGGAACTGTTGACACGCTACGGTAAAATTGATATCATCTGGTTCGACGGGCGAGGTGTGGGAGAAGACGACCCCGATCCGATCACCATTGAGGAGATCCGCGCTTTACAGCCGCAGATTCTGATCAATCCGCGCATGCACGGCAAAGGCGACTTCTCTACCCCCGAGTGTTCAATTCCGAAGACCGCGCCGGAGGGCTGGTGGGAGGTCTGTCATCTCCTGAATGACCACGGCTGGGGTTATACGGTTCATCCGTACAAGAGCTTCGAATGGTGGCGTGAGACTTATGAGACCGTACATGCGATGGGCGGTAACTTCCTGACAAACGTCGGGCCGATGCCTTCGGGCGAGCTGCCGGATGTCTATTTTGAGCGCATGGCACAGATCAAAGCTTATCATTTCAAAGGTAAAAAATAACGGAGGAATATTAACAATGCACAAGGTAGGAATCATCGGATACGGCGGAATGGGCAGCGGCTGGCATCCGCAGCGGTTTGAGGAGACCGGAAGGGCAAAGGCCGTCGCCGCTTACGACATCAATCCGGTGAAGCTGGAGAAAGCCGAAAAAGACGGGCTGGTTGCCTGCAGAAGCGCCGAAGAACTGCTTGCAATGCCTGACATTGATATCATCGTCGTCGCTACCCCTAATAATTTTCATTGCAAGTACTCTCTCGCGGCGCTCGAAGCCGGAAAAAATGTGTTATGCGAAAAACCGGTGATGATGAACGCTGCGGAACTCGAAAAAGTGCTCGCAATGGCGAACAAGACAGGGAAAATCTTTTCAGCACACCAAAATCGCCGGTTCGACCGCGATTTTGTGACCGTGAAAACCGCTGTTGAAGGTGGTATGATCGGCAAACCGTTTTATATCGAGAGTCGGGTTCAGGGCTGCCGCGGCATCCCGGGCGACTGGCGCTGCGTGACCGCAGCCGGCGGCGGAATGATCTACGACTGGGGCATTCACCTGTTAGATCAGATTCTATGGATGGAAAAGCCCCCGGTCACCGAAGTCTACTGTCATCTGCTCAAGGTAAAATATGATGTCGACGACAATTTCAAGTTGCTGTTGAAGTTCAAAAACGGCCTTTCGGCGCTGATTGAGATCGATACATATTGCTTCTTACCGCTTCCGCGCTGGCATGTTCACGGCGACCACGGCACGATGGTCGTCGACGACTGGAACTGCGGCGGAAAAATCAAGAAATCAAAGACGCTGGAGATGGTCTGGGAAGAAGGTGTCGTATGGACCGAGGGCGGCCCCACCAAGACTATGGCACCGCGGCCCCGCGAGAGTGTCGAGGAGCTTGCGCTGCCGGACGTCAAGACCGATGTGGTCGATTTCTCCCGCAATTTCCTCGACGCAGTCGAGGGGAGGTGCCCGCAGCTCGTCCGGCATGACGAGATGCTGCGTGTGATGAAGGTCATCGACGCAGCGTTCAGGTCGGGCAACGAGGGCATCTGCATCAAGTTCTGACATGGTTGTGATGATAAAGCCCGCGTCCGGCGCCTGCGATATGAATTGCCGGTATTGCTTTTACCGCGATACGGCTGAGTTGCGGGACGTAAACGTGGGCTTTATGTCTTTACAAACACTTCAAACGGTTGTGCGTGAGGCCGTTCGGTATTCTCCTGTGCAGTGCGATTTAATCTTTCAGGGCGGCGAACCGACGCTGGTCGGGTTGGATTTTTATCGGGCGCTGATCGATATCGAGCGGGATTATCCCAAAACGATATTTCATCATTCCGTTCAGACCAACGGGCTGAACCTCGATGACGAATGGGCAGAGTTTTTCGCAAAACATGATTTTCTGGTCGGGCTGTCGCTGGACGGGGTGAAAAAGACTCATGATCTGTACCGCGTTCAAGGAAAAAACGGAACCTTTGACCGGGTGGGTCGGGCGGCGGAGATTCTCCGGAAACACAATGTAAAATTCAATATTCTAACGGTTGTGACGCCCGAGGTGGCTGAAAATATCACCGAGATTTATACGGAATATATAAAGAATGGCTATCTATACCAGCAGTATATTCCGCAGCTCGGAACATACGGGGAAAAATCGCAGCTTACGACAGAGGCTTTCGGGAACTTTTTATGTACGCTGTTTGATTTATGGATTGCCGATTTTACGGCGGGCAAAGATGTGACGATCCGGTATTTTGACGATCTGGCACAGATCTTGGCCGGACTTCCCGCGCCGACCTGCGGCATGTGCGGCGAGTGCGCGCCTCAGTATGTGGTCGAGGCCGACGGAGGCGTCTATCCCTGCGATTTTTATGTGATGGAAAAACATCGGCTCGGCAATATCAAGGACGGATTTGCGGCACTTGCGAAAAAACGTAAAGCGGGAGAGCTTGTATGTCAGTCGCGGAATGTCCCGGAAAAATGTATAAAATGCGAATTTTATACGATCTGTAAAAACGGATGCCTTCGTGAACGGAACAACAACGGAATCAACGAGCTTTGCAAGGGATATCAACAATTTTTCGCCCATGCCTTGCCTCGTTTGGAACAGCTGATATGAGTTAGGAGGATTCGTATGAAAAAAGTCGATATCTTCTCCGCACCGGTCTCGCTGCACGGCTTTGACGCCGAGGGTTATAAAAACCTTTGGCGGCTGCCGCCCGATCTGCATGATCTCATCAACATCGGTATTGCCAAGCTGAGCAAGCACACCTCCGGCGGCCGCATCCGCTTTTGCACCGACAGCCGAAAACTGAGCGTCCGGGTGACTCTCTGCGAGGAGAATGTGTATCCGAATATGGCGATTTCGGGCAGTTCCGGCGTTGATCTCTCCGTCAATGGCCGGATTGTGCAGAACTGGAAGCCGGATTTCAGCAAAAGCTTGTACGAGTTTGAATATAATACGAACGGTGAGAAAAAAGAAATTTGCTTTTATTTGCCGCTCTACAGCGGAGTCGCCAAATTCGAACTGTATGTCGATGACGGCGCTTTTATCGGTGCGGCAAGGCCCTACACCTACCCGAAGCCGGTGGTGTTTTACGGCTCCTCGATCACGCAGGGCGCATTCGCTTCGAAGCCCACAAACAGCTATACCGCGATGGTCTGCGAGATGCTCGACGCCGATTTCCGTAACCTCGGATTTGCCGGAAACGCGCTGGGCGAGGAGAACATCGCCGACTATATCGCAAATCTCGAGATGAGCGCGTTTGTACTCGACTATGACCACAACGCCTGGGTCGAACGGCTGGAACAGACCCACGAGCGGTTTTTTAAGCAGATTCGGGCGAAACATCCGAACCTGCCGATCATCATCATATCCCGCCCCGACTTTGATCTCAACATCCCCGAAAGTATCGTCCGCCGTGAAATTATCAAGAGAACTTATGACAACGCCGTTGCAAACGGCGACAAACTGGTCGAATTTATAGACGGTGAGACCATTTTCGGCAACGTATTGCGCGACCACTGTACGACCGACAACTGCCACCCGACAGACCTCGGGTTTGAACGCATGGCGATGGCGGTGCTGCCGGTGCTGAAGAAGTTCTTGGGTTAAATTTTTTATACGGGCGGATATTATCCGCCCGAATCAAAACCATCATGATATTTAAATCAATAAAGAAGGCCACAATTTGAAAAAGATCGACATTTTCTCTGCGCCGGTTTCACTGCACGGCTTTGACGCCGAGGGCGTAAAAAACCTTTGGCGGCTGCCCCTGCAGCTGCATGACAAAGTCAACATGGGAGTAACACAACTCAGCAGGCAAACCGCGGGCGGGCGGATCCGATTCTGCACCGACAGCAAAAAAGTGAGCTGCCGGGTGATGGTGACCGAGGAATGTCTGCTTCCGCATATGCCGCTGTCGGGCAGCTCGGGCGTGGACTTGTTTGTCAATGGCCGGTTTGCGTTAAACTGGCGGCCGGATCTCGGCAGACAGAAGTTCGAATTCGAATATGCTCTGAACGGGCAGAAAAACGAGCTCTGTTTCTATCTGCCGTTATGCAACGGAGTTGCGGTCTTCGAGGTGTATGTTGACGATGGAGCTTTCGTCGGCACGCCGAAGCCCTATACTTATACCAAACCCGTGGTTTTCTACGGCTCCTCGATCACCCAGGGTCTTTGCGCTTCGCGGCCTTCAAGCAACTATATCGCCGAGGTATGTGGCTTGCTCGACACAGATTTTCGCAATCTCGGCTTCTCCGCATCCGCGCTCGGGGAGGACAACATCTGCGAGTACATCGCGAATCTCGACATGAGCGTGTTCGTGATGGATTATGACCACAACGCCCCGACTCCCGAGTATCTGGAAGCGACCCATGAGAAATTCTTTAAGCAGATTCGGGAGAGAAATCCGAAGCTTCCGGTGATTTTGATGACCCGGCCCAACTTCGACACCGATATCTCCGACAGCATCCGCCGCCGTGACATCGTGAGAAAGACCTATGAGAACGCTGTGGCGAACGGGGACAAGTCGGTTGCGTTTTTGGATGGAGAGACATTTTTCGGCAAGGCACTGCGTGACCGCTGCACGCCCGATAACATCCACCCGACCGACCTCGGATTTGAGCGCATGGCGATGGCGGTGCTGCCGGTGCTGAAAAAATTCTTAGAGTAATTCAGAATTATGAATTCAGAGTTCAGATTATAAACCATATAAGGAAGGTCATAACATGAAAAAAGTCGACATTTTCTCCGCACCGGTAATACTGAACGGGTTTGACGATATAGGTGTTAAAAACCTTTGGCGGCTGCCGCCGGATCTGTATGATCAGGTCAACCGTGGCGTAGCATTTAACAGCAGATGCGCCGCAGGAGGACGCATCCGCTTTTGCACCGACAGCGAACGGCTGAGCGCTCGGGTGGTGTTGCTCGAGCCGTGCATGCTGCCGCATATGCCGCTTTCGGGCAGCTCGGGTGTTGATTTATTTGTCAACGGGAAATTTGCGCAAAACTGGCGGGCCGATGTCGGCAAGAGCGATTTTATATTCGACTACGCGCTGGACGGCAAGATGAATGAGATTTGCTTCTATCTGCCGCTTTATAACGGCGTGACCGGCTTTGAGCTCTATATTAACGACGGCAAGACTATCGGCGCCCCGAAGCCCTATACCCATCAGAAACCGGTGGTGTTTTACGGCTCTTCGATCACGCAGGGGGCATGCGCTTCCCGGCCCTCAAGCAACTATGTCTCGATGGTCTGCGAACTGCTGGATTCCGATTTCCGCAACCTCGGTTTCTCCGGAAGCGCGTGCGGTGAGGATAATATCGCCGACTATATCGCAAATCTCGATATGAGTGTGTTTGTGCTCGACTATGACTACAATGCCCCGACGCCCGAACATCTGGAAGCGACCCACGAAAAGTTTTTTAAGAAGGTACGGGCAAAGAATCCGAACCTGCCGATCATCATGATGACTCGGCCCAGCTTCGACGCCGATATCCCTGACAGCACCCGCCGCCGCGCCATTATTAAAAAGACCTATGAAAACGCAGTGGCGAACGGCGACAAATTTGTGGCGTTTTTGGACGGTGAGAAGTATTACGGCGATGTGCTTCGCGGGCATTGCTCTCCTGACAACTGCCACCCGACCGACCTTGGATTTGAACGTATGGCAATGGCGGTATATCCGGTGTTGAAAAAGTTTTTGGGGTAAGTTGAAATTCAGAATTAAGAATTAAGAATTCGGAATCGGTGAATTCATTCTAATCGTACACTGTGTCTGCCACAGTGTACGATTCCCGCCCGCATTACAAAGATTGTATTTCGGGCGGGTTTATGTTATAATTCTGACATATTTCAACCCTTTTTTGAAAGGATTCATTTTATGCCGATTTGCATTCCGCTCGATTTGCCGGCGCGTGAAATACTCGAAAACGAGAATATTTTCGTCATGGATCGCGAAACCGCCTCGGCGCAGGATATCCGCCCGCTGCGGGCTGTGATTATGAACCTGATGCCGACCAAGATTGCCACCGAGACCCAGCTTCTTCGGCTTTTAGGGAACTCTCCTCTGCAGATCGAAGTCGATTTGTTGCAGACGGCAAGCTATACACCCAAAAATACGCCGGTCGAACATCTGGAGCGGTTTTATACGACATTTGATGCGATTAAAGATAATTATTACGATATGCTGATCATCACCGGAGCGCCGGTAGAAACGCTGCCGTTTGAAGAAGTCGCTTATTGGCAGGAATTTTGCGACATCGTCAAATGGGGTAAAGCACATGTGTATTCAACGCTGTATATCTGTTGGGCGGCACAGGCAGGGCTTTATCTTCTGCATGGTATCAACAAATACCCGCTTGATAAAAAGCGCTTCGGCGTGTTCGAGAGCAGCCCGTTGAAACCGAATCACCCGCTGTTGCGCGGTTTTAATGACATGTTTTATATTCCGCATTCGCACCATACCGAGGTGGCTGTAGAGGATATTTCAACCGAGAAAAAGGTTGAGCTTCTGGCGGCTTCGAAAATTGCCGGAGCAGATATCGCCGCGACTTCCGGCTGCCGGAATGTGTTTGTGTTCGGCCATCTCGAATATGAAACCGACACACTCAAAAACGAATATATACGCGATCTCACGGCGGGAAAACCGATTGAGATTCCGGTCAATTATTTCACCGACGATAATCCCGATAAAGCGCCTGTCAACCGCTGGCGCGGACATGCCAATCTGTTTTTTGCCAACTGGATCAATACGGTTTATCAGGAGACGCCTTATGATTTGAGCGGTGGATTTTGAGGAGCACCAATGTAAGGGCGGATAATATGTATAGAGTAGTAAGATAGTTTACAGGTAGTGCAAGGACATCGTTTACAGTTTT
>DAOPZJ010000033.1:0-2982 GCA_035353335.1 Oscillospiraceae bacterium
TTTGTTAAGATACACTGACACGAAAAACTTAATTCTCAATTATCTCGAATTACATAGTCTTCCATCGTTTCCCGGATCTTTATTCGTTGTAATTCTGGGTTTACTAGTTTTCTTTATAATGACTGTAATACATGAATTCGTCCATCTTCTCGGTTACATAAAAGATTTTAAATCATGTTATCTAATTTTTAGTATAAAGGCATTTTCGGTGTATAACAGCAAATGGGTTACCAAAACGAATCAATTGATAACTTTGATATTGCCTTTTCTGTTTTTCTTGCTCGTTGCCGCTATTATTTCGATTATTATGAAAAATATCTACTTATTTTATTGGATTACTTTACTTAATCTGGCGAGTTCATGTTCAGATATCGTTGTGTTCTTTGTTTTCTTAATGAAAGCACCCAAAAACTCTTTAATTTTAGGGCACTATTACAGAATTCAATAATTTTCGAATTCAAAAGCAAACGCGCGGACAGGTTGACTGTCCGTGCGTTTTCGGCGAACTGAAATGAACCGTTACGATTCATTTCAGCCCGCCCTACTTTTATTACGACGGGCGAATGCGATTCGCCTAATTATTTTGCTAAACTATTATTGAAACACAGAAGTTTTTATTCCGTCTTTGCGAGGAGTGAAACGACGAAGCAATCCAGAAACCCATGCGTCTGGATTGCCGCGGGGCTAAAGCCCCTCGCAATGACGATTGGTCTATATAAAATTTATCTCTCCATCAGATCGACTTCGGAGAAGGTTTTGACGGTGGGATCAAAGGCATAGGACTTGAATTCATATTTTGCCAAAGAGACCGTCTTTTTCACATCGACTGACGGGATGGTCAGGGTCGTTGTGCGAGATTCGGCGGTCGGGTTGAACAGGCGCAGGACGAATTTTTCGCTCTTTTCGGCGCGTTTGAAGACCGCAAGTGAGATGACCTTGTCGTCGAGCAATGCGAACGATTTAACTTCTTTTCCGAGTCCTGTCGGAAAGAAGGACAGCGCCATCGGCTTTTCGTTCTTTGCCGCTGCCTCGCGCTCGATTTTTTCATGGCGTTCGGTGTCGGCAGAGGCGTTCAGATAAAACTCAAATTCGCGCTCTCCCTGATCGATGAACGGAGAGAAACGATCCTGTTCCATGATATACGGCTTGCGCACCGAGAAATCCGATTTGCCCGCAGAATAGCCCGGTGAGCGCAGGCAGGTGATACGCAGTTCGCCATTTTCGCAGCTGCTGCCGTAGGTGCCTGTGTTGATCACGCTGACGGCCTTCCCCGCTCCGGTCACGACGTTCCATTTATGGCTGACCATCTCATCGCCGTTCGTGAGCAGTTTTTCGCTGCCGTATGCGGTTTGACCGATAAATCTCTCTTTACAGACGGTCGGAACGGTGAGTTTTAGCATGGTCATCTTTTCGTTCCAATAGACCTTGGCGGTCACTTTGAGCTCGGTGCCCTTTTTAGGCAGGAAATAGCGAAGGCAGAGTTGTGAGTGTTCGTATTCCATGATCGCTTCGACAATGGTGCGCACCTCGCCGTCCTCGATGACCCGCACCGACTCAGGATTACTACCATCGATGATTCCCGAAAACTGCGCACCGCGTGTTTTATCCATCAATGTGAACTTGCCGATTACATTGGAAAACGCCTTTTCCTTGTGCGCCCAGGAGTTTTCGTCGTCCTTGATCACCAACGGCAAAAACGCGCCTTCGGTGAGATAATTGACACCGTGAACCTCATATTTGTCGAGAGTGCCGGTTTTCGTGTTGATGACGGTTTTGATATCCTTGGTCTCAAAGACGAATTTGCCGTCTTTGACCGCAAACGCGGGCTTCGGCGGATTCGGGATCAGTTCGATTTTTACATCATAGCGGCTCATCTGACCCGGGGCGAGTGTGGCTTTGAACACGCAGCGTTTACGCCAATCGACGTTGAAGTTTGAGAACTCGTGTTCGGCTTGACAATCGACTTTTACGCCGTTTTGATAGACAATCGGATTTGCGAACAGGTCGCGGTTCTTGTTCTGGTCGGGCAGCTGGAATTCGCACTCGACTACCTGCTCCAACTCGAACGGATGCGGGTTATAGACCAGAATCGGCACCTCGCCGTCTTCGGCCTTGCGCTGACCGCTGGAAAGCGCCAAGAACGCCTGCGTGCGGACACGATCGAGCTCGACCAGCCCGTGCCCCGCCAGTGAGATGGCGTACTGCTCCACCGGCTCGATGGAGGAACCCGGCAGTATGTCGTGGAACTCCATCAGCAGCAGGTCTTTGGTGGCTTCGGAAATATTCTTTTCGGGGTACTGCATCAGGCCGGACATCGCGGCGTGAGCGACCATCTTCTCGGTCATATAGAGCATATTTTCAAGCTGACGGTGCAGCTGCTTGATGCGGATTTGAGTGGTATAGCAGCCGGTATAACGCGGATTCAAAATACCAGAATAATCGGGCAGCTTGTTTTTATCCAACTCGGTAAAATAGGCTTCGGGGATCGAGTGGATGATGTCGAAATTTTTGTCTTCCTCGTTGAGTTTTTTGATCTTTTCGTAGTCAACTCTCGACGGGCCGCCGCCGTGGTCACCGATGCCCCAAAGTACGATGCCGACGTCGGCGTTTTTGTTCTCATTTATCCATCCCTTAATCTTCTCGTCGGCCTCTCCGCGATGGGACTCATAAGAATTATAGGCGCGTTGGCAGGCGATTTTACTGCCCGAAAAACCGACCCAGTTGAAGTTTTCACCCGGCAATTCGAGCATATCAGGTTCGGGACGGCACAGCAGATAGGAGTCATACCCGGCCTTTTTCAAAATTTCGACAAGCCCGCGGCTGTGACCGAACGCGTCAAAGTTGATGGCGCAGGTCGGCTCCACACCGAATTTATCGATGAAATAGTTCTTACCAGCTAAAATCTGGCGAACAAAGCTCTCGCCGCTGGGCATGTTGCAGTCGGGCTGGAGATACCAGCCGCCCATGATGTGCCACTTTTTC
>DAOPZJ010000033.1:3082-28320 GCA_035353335.1 Oscillospiraceae bacterium
GGGCATGTTGCAGTCGGGCTGGAGATACCAGCCGCCCATGATGTGCCACTTTTTCTCGGCGACCAGCTTTTGAATACGCTTAAACAAGGCCGGTTCATAACGCTCGACCCACTCATATAACATCGCCTCGTTGTGGCAGAAAATAAAACCGTCGTAGTCCTCACAAAAATCGGCTGCGACGCGATACGTTGATAGGGTTTCGGCGACCCCTTCTTCAAGCTGCCAGAGCCAAACCGGGTCAAGATGGGCGTTGCAAACCAAATGCAGATGCTTCATAAAATACTCCGTTTCTGCCAAAATCGGCAAATCGATAACAGGGCTATTTTATCATATCCAGCCGTAGTTTTCAATTCCGCCGGATTGAAAATCCGGTTGACATTGACAATTTTCAACCGGAGTGCTACACTGAAAAAAACAATATGGAGGGTATATATATGATTCAAGTGGGTGCTGTCAGCCGTACATTTGTGAACTGGGCTTATGCGGATGTTGCCAATCGAATGAAGGAACTGGGCTTTGTCTCGACGGAGCTCTGTTTTATGTTTAAAGAAGTCAACACCTGGTGTTATAACGGCAGTACCGATATGAGCGGACTTACGGATGAGCTCGCCGCTAAAATTGCCAAGGCCTTTCGTGATAAAGGTATTTATATTGCATCTATCGGTGCTTTTTCAAGCATGTTTGAACCGAATGAAGAAAAGCAAGCGCAAAACCTGCGCACTTTTGAGCGCTATTTTAAAATCGCCGCCGACAACGGCATTCCGGCGGTCGCCACCGAGGCCGGTTTTATTCCGGGCAGACGCGGTATTATATTCGATACCTATGAAAAGGATTTTAATTATTTCAAGAGCAATGTGATGAAAGTGCTGGAACTGGCCGAGAAATACGGCGTGGACCTCGCGCTCGAAAACTGCGTGCTCGATCTTGCGCCGAGCGCCAAACGCGCCCGCGATCTGATTTTGCAGTGCGGTTCCAAGCGGTTCAAGGTGCTGCTCGACCCGGCGAACTTGATTGCCAACTCCGACGAAGAGGATATGTATAAATACCTTGCGCCGTACATCTCGTATTTTCACGGCAAGGACCGCAAGGTCAACGACGCTTCCGGCCGTGTTGTCGGCGACGGCGACATCGACTGGCCGCTGTTTTTAAAACTCTATCACGAGCACAGCGAAGGCGTTCCGTTTATTTTAGAATATGTGAATCCCGATAACTGCGCCGAAATCCGGGATCGGGTGTTGGCGTTTGATAAATTAGCGGCGAATAGATGAATCAAGTTCAAAACTTCAATGATTTCTGCGGTATTTTAACAGACGCCGGTTTTTCGATGGGCGGCGGGAATTCACACGGGATTTTTACGGCGGTTCCGGTTGGGTGGGAAAGTCAACAGTTTTCCGACTCACCGGTACGCTGGTTTACCGGAAACCCCGACACCGACCCTTGGGAATGGCATAGGCGCGTGCTTTCGGAACGAAATGATATCGCTTACGCAAAGGTGTTTCTCGGCGCGAGCGGGTATATCACGAAAGAATGGTACCCCTATTTTTACTCGGTGCGGCGCGGACTTTCACTCGACGAAGAATATCGGCGCGGCACGGTCGCCGCTGTCTCAAAGCGGATTCACGACACGATCAGCGCTTATGGTGTATTGGCTGTGCATGAATTAAAACAATTCGGCGGGTTCGGCTCGGATGAGCGCCCGGCTTTCGAGCGCGCTTTGATTGAACTGCAAATGAGAATGGTGCTCACTGTCTGCGGGCAAAAGCAAAAACAGGACAAGCACGGAAAACCCTACGGCTGGCATGCTACGGTTTTTTGCACACCGGAGGATTTTTGGGCGGCACGGGGTTTGACACTTGAAGAGATGGATCCGGTCGAAGCCGAGAACAGGATTTTAGAACAAATTTACCTGATCAATCCCGAAGTCGACGAGAAGAACGCTTTAAAGTTTATTCGAGGGAGATAAATTAAACAAATGGCTGAACTGTGGGATATCTTAGACAAAAACGGTAATAAAATAGGTCGGTTTCAAGAACGCGGAAAACCCATGCAAAAAGGCGAATATCATTTAATCGTCAATATATGGATACAAAATTCTAAAGGAGAATTTCTTGTTTCCCAAAGGTCGACCGGCGGCGTATGGCACGGTCTTTGGCAAACGACCGGCGGGTGTGCCGTTGCCGGTGATGACAGTTTAAAAACGGCGCTCAAGGAAACCCGAGAAGAAATCGGGGTTATCCTTGACCCGAAAAACGGTCAGCGGTTTAAGCGATACAGCGCACCTCATACAAATGATGACGGATGTTATATCAAAGATGTCTGGCTGTTTCGCCAGGAAGTGGACATTACGTCTGTTGTTCTTCAACCGGAGGAAACCTGTGATGCCATGTGGGCAAGTAAAGCGCAAATAAAACAAATGATAAATGACGGAAAATTCATTTCGCCGATTCAAGCATATCCATATCTTAATGAACTTTTTGAATTTTGCGGGGTTTGAAGATGTTTCACGGATTTCCGAAAGAATTGATTCCGTTTTGGTTGGAACTGCCGCTCAATAATACCATCGAAGCGCTGCCCGAAAACAAACGGCGGTATGACGAGGTTGTCGGTAAGCCGCTGCGGGAGTTGTTTGAAACGCTGGTTCCGACCATAACCGCAATTAATCCCGCGCTCGAAGTGAAGCCCTCGCGCTGCATCAGTTCACCCTACACCGACCGGCGGTTTTCACACGACACGCCGCTCAAGGAATATGTCTATCTTCGGTTCCGGCTGCTGAACCGCGAGAGCGATGTGGTTGGGTTTTATTTTGATATGGGCATCTCTCATTACGGCTACGGGCTGCGGGTTTACAACTCGACGGCTGAAGGGATTCAATCGCTAAAGGAGAAATTGATCGAGCGCTTTACCGATGCCGAAAAAGCATTGAATAATGCCGAGAAACAGGGTTTCAAATCTGTTGATCAGCTCTATAAAAAAGATCACTTCCCCACTCTGCCGGATGGTATTGTCAAAGAGTTTATCAATCGGAAATCGTTTTGTTTGGAAAAAACGATGTCCGTCGGCGAGGCGGTGTTTTCACAAGCGCTTGCCGACGAGCTATCCGAGGGATTTATGGAATTAAAACAGATTTTTGAGTTGATTAAATAAAAAGTATTATATGGTTTCATAAAAAAATATCCGGGGTATTTTAAACCTCGGATGTTTTGATAAATATCGATTATTTAAATAAATTCCACGTTTTCAAGCGCCATGACAACCGGCAGTTTCCAAGCGCGGTTTTCGCTGGGGCGCATCGATAAAATCGTTTCGATGATAAAATCCTTGCCCTCTTGACGGTAATTAGACGCGCAGTCCACACCCGGGCGGTGCTCCATGATCGTGTTGTTCGAGCCAACCATACGCACTTTGGTTTCTGCGGTCGCCCGGACTTTTTTAAGTGCGATCTCATATCTGCCATAATATCCAAAATGCGGAATACCGTCCATTAAGAACGCATAAACGGTTTTGCCGTCCTTACTCTGAGTATAAAAGACCTTTTCGCCCTCTTCGCAGACGTGCTTGCAGGGGCGCACGCCGAAAATCGCCTCGCCGTAAAAGAAGTTGAACAGACCCATCGTTTGCATCACTTCTTCCTGCCAGCGCGGGATGGCGCCGTGCGGATCGGGGCTGACGTTCAAGAGCATATTGCCGCCGCGGGCGCGGATTTTAATCAGCGATTTAATATGCCGCTCGGCTCCGTGATCAGCGATGTCGATGGGTTTATAACCCCAGCTTTCGCCCATCGTGTAGCAGCCCTCCCATGCCATGTCTATGGCTTCCTCAGGAAGGACGTTTTCAGGGGTCTGCATTTCACCGCGCGTGATCAGGCAGTTTTTTTGATTATTCCAGACTGTGGTTTTAAGCGTATCGGGCGGACCGTCAAAAAACATGCAATAGATGTCGCCGTAATTTTTCATGAGTTCTTCGACTTGGCGGGTGTTGTAATCGAGCATTTCGGGATCGTTTTCTTGGAGCATGTCCGGCGTGGCGAATTGCAGTGTCTTGTTTTTCATGCGGAAGTTATAATAAAAATCAAAAGGAGAGAAGTACAGTCCCGGTTTTACACCCATCTCACGGAAAGTATTTAAGTACTCGGGCATCAGATCCCGTCCTAAAGGCGTGTTTATGACGTTGAATGGCGTGGTCTTGGTGTTCCACATGCAAAAACCGCTGTGGTGTTTAGCTGTGAAAACCGCATATTTCGCACCCGCCTGACGCGCCAGATACGCCCACTTTCTCGCGTTGAAATCATCAACTTGAAACATCTTGGGGCCGTTGTCGATAAAATCGTTGACCAGCCGGTCATCGGCGCCGATCATCCAGTGGCTGATAACCGTTCCGAGCGAGACATCGGGTCCGAAGTGGATGAACATGCCGAAACCGAAATCACGGAATTCCTCGGTGAGCGCGGGATTGTTTCTGCCGCTGCAAAGGTCTGAATCCTTTTCGATAGTAACGTCGATATTGTCCTTTTGATTCACATTGATCGCTCCTAATTATTTAGATTGAGCCGCTTTGTGGTGCTTAAACGGTTTGATGCGGCCGGTCTGCTTTAAAAAGGAGACCGTATCGGCGAGGGTCTGGCCGAGGGTGCGGGTTTTATAACCGAGTTCCTTATCCGCCTTGATATGGCTAAAATCAGCGTTGGATTCGAGGGTATAGAGCGAATACGGCGTATACAGCGGTGGCTGTTTGCGAGCTTTGTAATAAATTTCAGCCAACGGGGCAAACATCTTTGCCATCCAAATCGGCAGCACAGATGCCTTTCGGCGTCCGCTCATTTTTTGCATCTCGTCGAAGAGCTCTTCGACCGAACAATAACGGTTTGAGAGAATATAGCACTCGCCGGATTTTCCCTTCTCTGCCGCCGAGATTGTGCCCTCTGCGACGTCGCGCACATCGACGAAATCATAGCCGCCGCGCACGCAGGTTGCAAGTTTTCCGTTGAAATAATCGATGATCATTTGCGCAGTGTGCGAGCTGCCGTAGTCATTAGGACCGATGATGCCGGACGGATGCACCACAACGGCGTCAAGCCCGTTGGCGGCAGCATCAAGCACGCACTGGGTGGCTTCCGCCTTGGTTTTTGCATAAAGACCATGCACCGCATCGGGATCGAATTTTTTGATCTCAAAAATCTGTTTGCCTTTGCCGAGTTCCGGTATCGCATGCACCGAACTGACATAGACAAGCCGTTTAGCGTTTGTCTCAAAGCATTTTTTGATGATGTTTTTGGTGCCCATCACATTGACGCGCTGGACAAGCGGATTGAACTTCGTCGCAATTGAAACGATACCCGCCGCATGAATCACAATCAATTCTTTTTCATTTGATACATCGAAAATCTCTTTGAGCGAATCGATGTCGCAGACGTCGCCATAATAGATTTTTGCCGTTTTTGTGGATTTTGAGAGCGGTGAGGAATCGCCCGGAAGAGCAAGCCCTCTGACCTCATTGCCGCGTTCGCTTAACATTCCTACAATCGTGCTGCCCAGATGCCCGAAAGCACCGGTGACGATATATACTCTTGAATTCTTCATCATTATATCCAACCTTTCGCAGACTCCGGGATGTTTGGGTCCTTTTGGTCATTCCAAAAAGATCAAACTCCCTGTTTGAAAAATTAACTTTTCAAACTTCCTCCTTTATGGGAAAAGCCCTATATGTACAAGTATAGAACCTAACTTTATGATACCCATGGCAGATGGTTATAATGTGATGTGTTTATGGAGATTTATCCCTCAAAAGTCACTTCCTGACCGGCGATAAACCGGACTTTGACCTGTTTGCCGTCGTAGCGGACAACAGCGTCGAAATTTTGTTTAGGCATGAAGATGGCATTCTTGAGTTTTCCGTTTTCCCATGTCAATGAGACCTCGAGGCCGCCTTTTGCGCACAGACCGCTGATGCTGCCTTCTTTGAATTCCGAGGGCAACGCCGGGAGCAAGGTTACGAGATTTCCGCGCGATTGCAAAAGAAGTTCCGAAAGCCCCGAGACAAAAGCGAAATTGCCGTCGATTTGGAACGGGGGGTGCGCGTCGAACAAATTAAGATAAGTGCCGCCGCCTTTGCTGTAGTTCATCGGGGAATCGGGGTCGACGAAGCGCAGCTGCATACACATCAGCCGATAGGCATGGTCGCCGTCGTGCTGGCGCGCCCACTGATTGATCTTCCAACCCAGACTCCAGCCGGTACCCTCATCACCCCGCAGTTCAAGGGACTTTCTGACCGCTTGCGCCAGTTCCGGGGTCTGATCAAGATTAATTTCTTCACCTGGGTGCATTCCGTAGAGATGCGAAATATGGCGATGATGCGGCTCGTTTTCCTCATAATCGTCGTCATATTCGAGAATCTGACCTTGGGAGCCGATTTTATAGGGTATGACCTTTTTAACGGTCTCACGCAGCCGGTTTGCGAAGTCTTTGTCTCCGATGATATCACAACACTTTGTAGTATTGATAAACACATCGCGTATTATGGCATTCGACATCGTTGCATATTTGCCGATCATGCAGCGGACGCCGTTTTTATCATAAAACTGGTTTTCGGGCGATGTTCCTCCCGCAAAACAAAGACCGTCCTCAGTCTCGGTCAGTACCGAGAGATAAAAATTCGAACACTCTTTTAAGATCGGATAAGCGGTATCACGTAAATAAGAGAAGTCGGGATTATATTCGTAGTGTTCCCAGACATGACGGCAAAGCCAACCCGAAGAAAACGGCCAATAAGCCCAAAGAGAGATATTTTTACCCTTGTTTCCGGGTGGCGTGGTCTTGCGCCAGAGGTCGCAGTTGTGATGGGAACAAAAGCCCTTTCCGCCGTAAAGATCGTGGGCTGTTGCGACACCTGCCTGCGCGATATCCTTGACCATTTCGATTAAAGGCAAATGCATATCGGCTAAATTTGTCATTTCGGCAGGCCAATAATTCATCTCGGTGTTGATGTTGGTGGTGTAATTGGATCGCCATGGAGCGAAGAATTTATCGTTCCAAATGCCTTGAAGATTTAACGGCTGGCTGCCCTGACGCGAGCCGGAGATCATCAGATAACGCCCGAAGTTAAACGCAAGTGTAAAAAGCGAAGGATCATTCGGATTGTTGAAAAATTGCATTAACCGTTCATCGGTGGGTAAATCGCTTTCGGGAGTCGAACCGAGATCGAGCTTGACGCGGAGATAAAACTCCGAAAAGTCGTAGGTGTGCTCTTTCAGAACCGCGTCATAATCGTATTCGCCGACATGGTCCAGGTCATTTTTTACGACACTGTAATAATCTCTGCCGTCTAAAAACGGAGAACGGTCGTAACCGTTGAAACTGGTTGCAATTTTGAACCAGATCACGGCCGAGTCGGCGTTTTTAATCTCAAGAAAATCACTGTCCTCTGCGGCAAACAATTCACCCCCATCGAGCGTGACGCTGATGCCCCCGCGGAATTGAACGCCGCGTTTTTCAGGTTCGTTGCTGTAGGTCATGAAATTGACGGTTTTTCCCTCGCTGTTGCGGTTATAACAGCTTGACGGGGCCTCCCCATCGATAAACAGCTTGCTTTTATCCACGGTATAGACATTGCTGCGCAGGCGGCTTTGCAGACGAACTTTAAAATTGACCGATTTGGTCTTGTCTGCGCTGATTTTGATGACCAGTGCGTCATGTGGGTAGGAGACGATATATTCGCGGTGATAACAGACGCCGTCCGCTTTGTAATCGACGGTAGCAACCGCCCGATCCAATTCGAGCGCACGGCAGTAATCGGTTATTTTTTCTGAGTGATTGAAGTCCAACAGCAGATCACCCATCGGAAGATAGGTTTGACTGTGACCGCGCGAGAGATATTCTTCAAAAATCGCCTCAGCATCTTTGAATCTGCCTTCGAGTGCCGCTTTTTTTAAGTCGGCATAATGTGACGAGCTCTCAGGTGCGCTGTCGCAGTTGGGATATCCCGTCCACAGAGTATCTTCGTTCAGATTTACGACTTCATGCGTCGTTTTTCCGTAAACCATCGCACCGATCCGTCCGTTTCCGAGCGGCAGCGCTCCGGTAAAAGCATTCGCGGGCTTCCAATAAAAAAGCGTGTTATTGCTGTCAGGCACAATGATGACCTCCGTTCATTTATGGCTTTATTATACAATATCCGCAAGCGACATTCAATACTTGATTCAGAGCCCTCAAAATGGTAAAATCAACTGACAGTTGATCGGATTCGACTGACAATCGATTGCTTTTTAGAAGTTTCTGGGCTAAGGTTTTTTTATGATAACCCGGTCCTGACGTGTACACCGTCATCAATGGAAAAATCAAATCAATATGGGAGGCAAAACAAAATGGAGATTAGAATCTGTGAAAACATAAAGAACCTGCGCAAAGAAAAGGACTTGGGTCAGGATGCCCTTGCCGACGCTATGGGCGTCAGCGTGCAGGCGGTCAGCAAATGGGAAACCGGCAATTCTTTACCCGATGTGGCCTTGTTGCCGCGCATCGCCTCGTTTTTCGGAGTCACCGTCGATTATCTGTTCTTCGGACAGCGTGAGCCGGGGGTTCCGGAAGCTGCTGTCCCGGAAGTCGATATGCTTTTTGCTGACGATGGCATCTTACGCGTGATACAGTTTATCGGTAAAAAACCGGTGACAAAACATGTGTTCGAACGGAATCAGGATCTGAATAAATTCTATATTCCCCTTGCCATAGATAAGGTTTATAAGGACAAGCCCATTTCGGTGGAAATCTGGGGCAGCGCAAAGATCGAGGGCGATGTGGGTGGTTATGTGGAAGCGGACGACAGCGTTAACTGCGGGAATGTCGGCGCTTTTGTCGAAGCCGGAGACAGCGTGAATTGTGGAAATGTAAACGCTTTTGTCAAAGCCGGGGATGGTGTCAACTGCGGAAATGTCAATACTTTTGTCGAAGCCGGAGACGGCGTGAACTGCGGTGCGGTAGGCGGCAATGTCGAAGCCGGAGACGGTGTAAGCTGCGGCGCTGTCGGCGGGAATGTCTCGGCGGGCGACGAAGTCAAGTGCGGCGATGTCAACGGCAGTGTCGAATGTGAGGGCGATCTCTACTGCAGCGAAATCAAAGGAGATGTACACTGCGAGGGCGATATTCATATCGAGAAAAAGGCATAAATTCATTAATGTTTCATGTAAACCGCCGTCTTTCCTTGTAAGAGAAAGGCGGCGGTTTTGGTATTGACAAAAACCGCTTGATAATGATATAATTTCTCCTTGTGAAACCGACCGAGAGCAGCGGCAAAGACCCGCGGGCTCTGCTGAAAGGAATGGTCCCATACATGAAATGGTTGGGTCTTAACGAGCTGCGTGAGATCTATCTCTCTTTTTTTGAGAGCAAGGGGCATTTGAGAATGCCCAGCGCGCCGCTGCTTCCGGCTGACGACAAGAGCTTACTGCTCATCAACGCAGGAATGGCGCCGTTTAAAAAGTACTTTTCGGGTCAAGCCGAGCCGCCGTGCCGCCGTTTGACCTCTTGCCAGAAGTGCGTGCGTGTCAACGACATCGAGAATGTCGGAATCACGGCGCGCCACGGCACATATTTTGAAATGTTAGGGAATTTCTCGTTCGGTGATTACTTTAAACAGGATTCGCTCAATTGGTCATGGGAATTCTGCACTAAAGTCCTTGAAATGCCGCCCGAAAAACTCTGGGCTACGATTTACACCGAAGATGACGAGGCTTTTGATATTTGGACCAAGGAGATCGGAATGCCCGCCGATCACATCGTTCGGCTCGGTAAGGACGATAACTTTTGGGAGATCGGCTCCGGCCCCTGCGGCCCCTGCTCCGAAATCTATTATGACCGCGGCCCCGAATACGGCTGCGGAAGTCCCGACTGTAAGCCCGGCTGTGACTGCGACCGCTATATGGAATTTTGGAACAATGTCTTCACCCAGTTCGACTCCGATGGAAACGGCCATTATTCCGAACTCGAGCACAAAAATATCGATACCGGAATGGGGCTTGAACGCATCGCCTGCATTTTTCAGGGCGTCAACAGTTTGTTCGAAGTCGACACGGTTCGAAAGATTCTCGACCATATCTGCCATGTTGCCGATGTAAAGTATAAAGATAATGCTAAAAAAGATATCTCAATCCGCGTAATCACCGACCATATCCGCGCGACTACCTTTTTGATCTGTGACGGCGTGCTGCCGTCAAACGAGGGTCGCGGATATGTGCTGCGCCGTCTGCTTCGCCGGGCTGCCCGCCACGGGCGGCTGCTCGGTATTAACAAACCGTTTTTATCCGAAATCTGCGACACCGTCGTCGCCGAGAACAAAGGCGCATATCCCGAATTAGTCACACAAGCGGCGTTTATCAAGCGCGTGATCACCGAAGAGGAAAAGCGCTTTAATGCCACGATCGACAGCGGCAGCCAGATGCTCGACGAACTTCTCTCCGAACTCGAAAAAGCCGGAAAAACCGTTTTGGACGGTGCCGATGCCTTTAAACTTTATGACACCTTCGGTTTCCCGATCGATCTGACTCGTGAGATCGCCGAGGAGCGTAATATTACGATTGATATGGACAGCTTCAAAACGTTGATGGACAAGCAGCGCGAAACTGCCCGTTCCGCCAGAACAAATTCCGCGATTCTGGGCTGGGAGACCAATGAAACCGTCGCGGCTCAACCGACGACGAAATTTATCGGTTATTCACAGATTGAGACCGATTGCAATATCTTGGTTTTGATCGGAGACGCAGACGCCGTTTCCGCCGCAATGGAAGGTGAAAAATGCGTTGTCATTTGCGATGAATCCCCGTTTTACGGCGAGAGCGGCGGCCAAGTCGGCAGCAGGGGCACAATCACACAGGACGGCGGCGTATTTGAAGTAACAGATACCAAAAAAGCCCCCGGCGGACAGCTGCTGCATTACGGATTTGTCAGGAGCGGCATGATTTCCGCAGGCAAAGCGCACGCACAGGTCGATGAAAAGTTGATCCACGCCACGATGAGAAACCACACTTCGGCGCATTTATTGCAAGCGGCACTCCGTAAAGTGCTGGGCGATCATGTCCATCAAGCCGGCCAGCTTGTCGACGAGCGCCGGATGCGTTTTGACTTCTCGCATTTCTCCGCCGTTTCGGAAGAAGAACTTAAGAAGGTTGAAGCGTTAATCAACGACGCGATTTTTGCCGCGCTGCCCGTCACGGTTACCGAAATGCCGATTGACAAAGCCCGTGAGATCGGTGCGATGGCGCTGTTCGGTGAAAAATACGGTGCAACTGTTCGCGTGGTCGTAGTAAAGGGCTTTTCGACGGAGCTCTGCGGCGGAACCCACATCGACAACACCGCCAAAATCGGCGCGTTCAAGATTATTTCAGAGAGTTCTGTCGCTGCCGGTGTGCGCCGCATCGAAGCGGTCACCGGAAAAAATCTGCTCGATTATTTTACCGAAAAACAGAACCTGCTCGACAGTGTCAGCGAGCAATTAAAATTAAAAGACAGTGCGGGTATTCCAGACAAGATCTCGCATTTGCTCGAAGAAAGTCGCGAACAAATTCAAAAATTCAATAAGCTGCGTTCCGCATTCGCGATGATGCAGATCGACTCCATGCTCTCGGGTGCGGCAAAAGTCGGCGATGTCACACTGGTCACCGCTCGTCTTGAAGACAGCGACGCCGCGATGCTGCAGGAGATGATCGAAAAACTGACCGACCGTTCATGCGACGGAAAGCTCGTGGCTGTTTTAGCCGGTATTGCCGAAGGCAAATGCCTGTTTGCGGTCGGATGCTCCAAGAAAGCGGTTGAAAACGGTTTGAAAGCCGGAAACATCGCCCGTTCGGTCGCGCAGGTCACCGGCGGAAACGGCGGCGGACGCCCCGATTTCGCCATGGCGGGCGCAAAGGATATGGCGTTGATCGACAAAGCGCTTTCACAAGCGAAGGATATCATATCCGCAGGGAAATAGGAGGCACAGGATGGACTGTATTTTCTGCAAAATCATCGCCGGTGAGATTCCGAGCAAAAAGGTCTACGAAGACGACAAGGTGTTTGCCTTTTACGACATCAACCCACAGGCTAAAATCCATATTCTTGTAGTACCGAAACAGCATATCTGCTGTGCCAACAAGATCGATGCAAGCAATTCCGGCGCGGTCGCCGCGGTGTTTGAAGCAATCTCGAAAATCGCGAAGCAACTGGGATTTGACAGCTATCGTGTGATCAACAACTGCGGTGAAAAAGCCGGCCAAAGCGTGATGCATCTGCATTTCCATCTTCTCTGCGATGAAAAACTCGGCGCTAAAATTGTGTGATAAAAGGAGAACAAATAATGCCTGAATTTTATGAAATGACCATTGCGGGACTCAAACGGCAGCTCCCGATCTGCCCGATCAACGACAAGCTCGATATCGCGGCATTTATCCTGCTCGGTGATGTGGAACTGACCATTGCCTGCGCCGAAGCGCTGCTCAAAAAAGCGCCGGAGTTTGACATCATTCTGACCCCTGAGGCCAAAAGCATTACGCTGGCCTATGAGATGGCGAAGATGAGCGGAAAACCCTATCTGGTCGCCCGCAAGAGTGCCAAGCTCTACATGAAAGACCCGATCTCTGTCGAGGTCAAATCGATCACAACCGAAAGCGTGCAAAAGCTCTTCATCGACAGCAAAGAAGCCGCGAAAATGAAGAACAAGCGGGTTTTGGTCGTCGACGATGTCATCAGCACCGGAAAATCTCTTGAAGCGGTCGATACGCTTGTCAAAAAAGCGGGAGGAGTAATCTGCGGTCAAATGGCAGTGCTCGCCGAGGGCGAAGCCGCTGAACGCAAAGACATTCTCTTCTTGGAGCCGCTTCCCCTGTTCTTTAAGTAAAAAATGAAAATACGGCTGTTCGCGTGGAGCGGTCTGGCCGGTCTCGGGGCCCTGATTGCGGTTGCTTATTTCGCCACCGATTTCATAGCACTCGCAGCGGGTGTTTTACTAATTCTGACCGCTGTGGTGCTGTTATGTTTCAAGCGTACGCGTGGGCTACCCTTTAATATCGTATTTATCATCATCGGACTGCTGTTGTGCATGTTTTATGTGCAGCAGCAGTTTTTTCGTAAACCGGTCACTTCGCTCGCGGGAAAGGCCTATACCATCACCGGTTGGGTTGCCTCAGACACCGAAAACGCCGGAAATATCAAAAGGTTCACTTTAAAAACCGAGTGTGTAATTGATGAAAACGGAAATACCGATCTCCCGCAGCATTTTTTTATTATATTATATTCCGTTGAAACCGCCGCTTTCGGAGACACCGTAACCGCAAAAATAGAATTGCATTCACCTAATGTTTACAGAGGTTTTGATCTGGTTGAAACTTATGCCTCAAAGGGTATTTTCGTGACCGGCACTTGCTATGAGGGTTTTACCGATGTGGAACACACCGACGGTCACAAGGTTGCAAAGCTTTTACAGTCGGTCCGAATTTTTGTACGCACCCATGCCGATTCGGCCTTCAACGGTCGGGACAGCGCTTTTGTCAAAGCGATTCTGATCGGGGATGACTCGGGCATATCTCAGGAAGATTATGATCTCATCCGGGACGCGGGTGTCATCCATCTGCTCGTGGTCTCAGGTTCGCACACCACCTTTTTTGCACTGGCTGTTTTTTTCGTATTGCGCCACCTCCGTTTAAAACGCTGGCTCTCGTCGATTTTAACCATGTCGTTTTTATTATTTTACATGGCACTGTTGGGATTCGCTCCTTCGGTGACGAGAGCGGGCATCATGACGGTTTTGTTATTTTTAGGGCAAATGCTCTGGCGAAGCTCCGATCCGCTGAACTCATTGGGCGTCTCGGTGGCGTTAATGCTGTTTATCCGACCCTATTTTTGCTTTGACGTCGGATTTTTGCTTTCGGTGAGCGCCACATTCGGCATCCTGCTGTTTATGAATCAATATAACGAGGGTATTAAAAACTTCTGTTTCAATCGAGTTCCGAAGTTACTATCGCGGATTACCTATTACATATTGAGTTCACTTATCGTCAGTTTCGCCGCTTCGTTGTTCGTCCTGCCGATTTTGCTTGCGTTCTTCGGAGAAATCAATACCATGGCCTCTCTCTCTACGCTTTTGCTCGGTCCGGTCGCCGCCATAATGCTTCCGGTCTTTATTCTTGCGGTTTTCGGAGCAAACATTCCGGTTATCGGTTTAATTTTGAAAGGCTCCTCAAAGATTCTGATCAACGCCTTTTACTTCGTGGTTAAAAAAATTGCCGCTCTGCCCTTTACAACGCTTCCGTCGGGATATCGGATTTTATCTTTTGTGATTATTATCGCGCTGATCGGGTTTATCATCTGCATGCTCACCGGTGCGATCAGAAAAAAGACGCTACTTTGCATTTTATGTGCGGTGTTGGTTGTGAGCGGCGGAGTCGTCGGCCAGATTTGCCTGAATTATGAGACCGTGACGACAGCGATTTTTTCCGACGAAAGCGGCAGCGCGCTTGCAATCCGGGACGGCGTGGGGTATATTATAATCGGGTGCGGAAACAACGGTTTTGCAAAGGACGAGCTCGAAGCCCATGTGAAAAAATACAGCAAAAACGCGAATTTGATGTTAGTGCTTCCGAGTCCACAATCGGTTTATGCCATTGAACCGGAAGGTCTGACGGATTTACTCCTTGCGCAGAATATTGTCGCGTTTGAGCCGACCGATGAGGAAATTGAAACCGTAATTTCCGATCACATCTCGGTCGACTGTTACGGGCACGGTACATACGAGATTTACCTGTTCGAGAACGGATTTTATGTCGAGATTATAACCGATAATAAAAGTGCGATCTTGGTCGGCGGCAATCCTGTTTTACCGAATAGGCATTATGATTACGGCTTCATTTTAGATGGCAAATGCAAATGTGTCCCCGACTGCACCACGCTGATGACCGTCTCGGAGAACCCGCCCGAAAATGCTTTCACCTTCCCCGAAGATAAATTGATTACCGTTAAAACAAAGCCTAATGGGCTTTTTGTCGGCGCAGAGTCGTTTTGGAATTGAACCGGGAGTAAATAAATAATGAGAATTGAATCGGAAACCGAACTGAATAAGCTGATCAAAGCGCAGAATATGCCGAATTTTTGGCTGTTCTTCGGCGACGAGGAACTTTTAAAAAGCCGGTACGTCAAAACGCTGGTCTCGAAGAATTTGACCGATGAGGCCAAACAGGTGGATTTAAGCCCGTTCGACGCGCCGTTTTTGGTGATGGACGAGCTGATCGGCTGTCTTCAGAGTTTTCCGCTGATGTCGGCGCACAGGGTTGCGGTTTTAACCGGACTTGCGCCCGACACGCTGACCTCCGAGGATTTTGAAACACTGGTTGCGGTGATCCAAGACCTCTCGCCTTCCTCGATTTTGATTATTTCCGCCGCGGACGGTGTGACCGAAAAGCAGCCTCGCATGAAAAAAATGACCTCAATCGCCGAAAAAAAAGGCGCGGCAGTATATCTTACAGCGCGTAAAAAGAGCGACCTTGTTCGGTTTGTCAAATCGGAACTGGCCAAATACAATGCTGATGCGGAGAATTTCGTCTGTTATAAAATCATCGATTTCTGCCGTCAGGATATGCAACAGATCGAAAACGAATGCGCAAAGCTTGGTGCATATGCCTCGGGCGGAATGGTTACGCAGGACGATGCAGAATTTTTCATCAATCTGCCGTTCGAGGAATCGGTATTTGACCTGGTGCGCTGCCTCATCGGTAAAAACAACCAGATCGCCGTGAAAAAACTGAACATTTTGCTTGAAAACGGCACAAAACCTCTTGAGGCGATTACAGCAATTATCAGTGTTTATTCAGATCTTCAAAAAGCTGCTGTCGCCCAGAAAAACGGCATATCTTTGCCTCAGGCGACAGCGGATTTCGGCTATAACGAGAAGAAGCAGACTTTTCGCCTTGAGCGCGCCTGGAATCAAACTAATCGGCTGCGCAGCGGATATGCGTTCGAATGCTTAACGCTCGCTTTGGACGCCGATCGGTATTGCAAGAGCAAAAAAGCCGATTATGAAACCGTTTTGGTCAAGCTCGTGGCCGATCTCTGCTCGGTGCCTGCTTAATTTATGATCCATATTAAAGAGATTCTCCTCGTCGAGGGAAAATACGATAAAATTAAGCTGCAGAACGTGACCGACGCCAACATCATAACGCTTGATGGCTTTTCGGTATTTAAGAACGACGAGAAAATCGCCGCGCTGCATGCGCTTGCAGACAAGCGCGGACTGTTGGTTTTGACCGATTCCGACGCCGCCGGATTCAAACTGCGCGCGTATATCAACGGGCGCATTCCCAAAGAGAAAGTCAAACACGCCTACATCCCCGATGTGTTCGGCAAAGAAAGACGCAAGCAAACAGCCTCAAAAGAAGGGAAACTCGGTGTCGAGGGCATTGACACCGCCGTTTTAGAGGAGATTTTAACGCCGTTTGCCGCCGAAAGCTCTGCACCGCTCCAATCGCTGACCAAGGCCGATCTCTATGCCGACGGGCTGACCGGAAAACCCGACAGTGCACAAAGGCGCAGGGCGTTCGCCATTGCCGTCGGACTCCCGGCACGCATCGGTTCAAACGCCTTGCTCGAATTTATCAATGCCATGCTGACCAAAGAACAATATAAAGCGATTATTGCTCAGTTAAAGGTTTGAAAACTAAAGACATCAAATAAAAAATTACGCTCAGAACAATCAAGATGACCCCTGTAACCCAATAAACCGTCCCCAAATCAGATGAAGTTCCGTAAATTTCGAGAACCCCCGTAAAACAACTTCCCGCTGCAAGTGCGGCAATACTCGAATTATAAAGGTTGTAGCTGACGCGCCCCGGAAAGGGCGCTTTTTTAATAAGGCCAAGCAAACCGAAAGCCAATACACCGCCGGCCAGCGGATAAGCGAATAGGAAGATCATTGCATTGGAATTTACCCCATGGCTGAAGTGTTCGTAGACCGTGCTAAACAATACACAGAACGCCGTGATACCGAGATAGACTCCTACGGTTTTGCGAATTTTCCGTTTTTTTAGTTCAATAACCGATGCAGACAATGTCGCTCACGCTCCTTTCGGTAATCTGTCTCCCGTTCGTAGTGGGATTATTAATAACTTTACCGTTAAATACCATCGTCGAGGAACCGCCGCCGTCGAGGTTATAAGCGGTTTTGACGCCGAGAGTTTGGAGAAACTGCGCCATTTCGTAAAGTGAGAGTCCGGTGCTTTCGCTTGTGCGGCCGTCTGCGACGACCAACAGATAGTGCAGATCGTCGATCATGCAGAGTACAGTCCTCGGGTTGCTGATCATGGCTTTATCGACTTCCTCGTTTTTGCTGACCGCGACTGCTCCGTTCTGAATCAATGCAGGACCGAACGAGAGCACTTGTACTGCGCCGTTTTGTAATAACTTCTCCACGCTTATCTCACCTTCGGTAATGATACCAAACGAACCGTCTGCATAGATGACGAGATCCTGCTGCGAAGAATCGTACGAAGTGCTGCGGTATATGGCGCCGTTGCGGATGATGTAACCGGTTTTTCGTGCGCCGTAATAATCCCCGTTGATCGCTAAAATTGCATTGGTCTCTCCGGCAATTACCGAGGTCTTTTCGGTGATGTTTCTGCCGAAGGTGCTTTGAGCAAATGCCGTTTTCAAATAGCTTGCGTCAGAAACGACGACATCAGCCACATAAATATCAGTGCCGTATTTGCGGTATGCGGTAATTTTAATGCTGATGTTTGCATCTTGATAGGAACTGGCGGTGACAATCGGATCGGTAACGACGGAGGATTTTGATGACTCGGATTGAGAAACGGTTTCCGCTGAAGATGAAGATGAATTATTATCATTCACTGCGGAGCTTGAAGAATATGATAAACTGCTTTCCGTCTGCGAATTCGGTTCTACGACAGCATAGGTTCTGGGAATGACGAAAGTGTCCAGCACCGCATACAGGGTGAATAAGATCAGTACTGCGGCGTAAAGCGCCGCCCAACGATATGGCTTTTTAAACATACGTTATTCCCCCGCCCTATCCACGTGCTTTTTCTTTTTAAAAATCACGAAGCGCTGTACAATCCAACTGAAAAGGAAAAATGTGATTTCGGTAAAAATCTTTCCGACATACCGGTTGACGCCTGCGTTGTCGACCAACAATGTCAACAAAACCGTGTTGATCAGCATGATGCAGGCGGCGAGGAGAAAATACTGTGCTCCGGTTTTGACCGCACTGTCTTTGTTCTTAAAAACAAAGCGCTTATTAATAGCAAAATTGGCGCTTGCGCTGACAATCCGCGCAGTGATATTCGAAAACGGAACGCCGATTGCCCAGCCTGAAGTCAAAGTCGCAAGCAAGCTGTATAACGCATAATCGATGATAAATCCCGTGAAAGACGAAGCGGCAAATTTGAAAATGTCGCGATAGACCCGATAAGAGTCGCGGATGGTGCTGAAATGGGAATGCGCGTTGTTTTCAAAATAGATGGTCTCGATTTCAACCTCCTTGAACGGTATCTCATTTCGGCAACACTCTAACAGCACGTTCATCTCATATTCGTACCGCTCGCCCTCGATACTCTGCATAAACGGGATTAACGCCGCCGAAAAAGCCCGAAGGCCTGTCTGGGTATCACTGACTTTGACACCGGTTGACATATGAAAAATAAACCGTGTAACCGTGTTGCCGAACCGGCTGCGCGCAGGCATCTTTTTAAGTGACCGACAGCCGAGAACAAGGCAATGATCATCTGCTTCCGCTTGTTCGCAGACCCGGATCGCATCCTCGATTCTGTGCTGACCGTCTGCGTCCAGCGTCACGATGACGCTGGACGCAGGAAAAGTCTCTTTGATATAAGCAAGCCCTGTTTTGATCGCGCTGCCTTTTCCTTTATTTTTATCATGTGCCAAAACGACGGCGTGTTTTCCTGCCGCCGAAAATATCTGCCCGTAAGCATCGCCGCTGCCGTCGTCGATGACAACCGTTTGAAAGCCGGACTCCAGAAGCCGCTCTGTCAGGCCGACGAGCAGCTGCTCCGGTTCGTATGCGGGAACTAAGGCGATTCTCATGAAACCACCGTCCTTCTGAAAACGCTTCGTTCCCTTCGTTTTCGATTTGATTTTATAAGACGTGCGTTATATCATTTTGCGGTAATTATGAATTTAATATGATGAAACGCCAAATTATATTTTGTTTTTTAAGTAGGACTGCGGAATTCCCGTTGTGATCTTGACTAACATCTCGGCGATGGAACGCGCGGTCTTTTTCATGTCTCCCTCGAGCCATTTTTGGATCATACCCACACAGCCGGTGATGGTGAATGAATAAATATAATCGGCATCTTCTTTCAGAATGGCGTCGTTGCTGATGAGTTGATTGATGTTTTTGTCATAGACAAACATCATGATCCGTTTTTGAAAATCCAGGTCGCCCCGCTCGCCTAAAAGCAACTTGCAAAGCCCAGCGTTTTCTTTGATGTACTCCAAAATTTTTTCAATCATGCCGACAAAATCGACGCTCGGCTTGCTCTGCATATAATCGGAGAGATACGAACTCACGTTTTCGAGCAGCTCTTCTTCAATTTTGCGCATCAAGTCGTATTGGTCGTTATAATGCGCGTAAAAAGTCGCACGGTTAATGTCGGCGTCTTCGCAGATTTCCTTGATGGTGATCTGGGAGATGTCCTTTTTTTCGAGCAGTTTGATAAAGCTGTCTTTTAATACCATTTTTGTATACTTTACCCTGCGGTCGTCTTTTTCGCTCTTCATCCGGTTCTCATCCCCAATAAAAATTTTAGTTGTTTTTGTCATTTATCCAACACGGAAGGCATCCTGCGTTTAGCAACAGACATTTTAAAAATATCTGTATGTTGACTGCGCGCCATGGTGCTATTATACTAAACATATTACTTTTTTGCAACAGTATGTTGATTATTTATTACGAGGTTTATCATGGGTATACTGACAAATTCGATTACCAAATACAGAAAGACCATCATCATCTTTTTTGGAATCGTCACGATTATTTGCGGAATTCTCTCGGGATTGGTTTCTGTCAATTACGATCTGAAGGATTATCTGCCCAAAGACGCAAAGTCGACGCAGGCATTGGATATTATGACGTCTGAGTTCTCCGGCGAACTTCCTAATGCCCGTGTGATGATCAATAATGTCACCGCACGCGAAGCGCTCGAATACAAAGAGAAGCTCGCCGAGGTCAGGGGCGTCACCTCGGTGACATGGCTGGATGATGCGGTCGGCAAAGAGACGCTCGGCTCCGTTCCGCTCGAATATCTGGATCAGGGTCTTGTGAAGAATTATTATATCGGCGGCAGCGCGCTGTTTTCGGTTTCGATTAAAAACGGCAAGGAACAGAGCACCGTCAGCGCTATCAAAGCCCTGATCGGCGACGGCGGCAACGCCATATCCGGAGACGCCGTGAACACAGCCGCCGCACAGGAGATGTCGACGTCCGAAGTCGTGAAAGCGATGGCAATTCTGATTCCGATCATCATCTTGATTCTGGTCTTGTCCACGTCTTCGTGGATTGAACCGGTTTTATTTTTGCTCTCCATCGGCATTGCGGTTGTGATCAACATGGGCAGCAACCTGATTTTCGGACAGGTCTCATTTATCTCCAATGCCATCAGCCCCATTTTACAAATGGCTGTCTCGCTCGATTATGCGATCTTCTTAATGCACAGTTTTAAAGACTTGCGGCAGAGATACGAGCCGCAGGAAGCAATGAAACGGGCAATTAAAAAATCATTTGCTGCGGTCGCCGCAAGCGCCGCGACAACCGTGATCGGCTTTGCAGCGCTGGCGTTTATGCGCTTCGGAATCGGGTTTGACTTAGCCGCTTCGCTCGTCAAAGGCGTCACGCTGAGCTTTATATCCGTCATGGTATTCCTGCCGGCTATGACGCTCGTTAGTTATAAATTGATCGATAAGACCAAACATAAGCCCTTTTTCTTCAACCTGAAGAATTCGGGTAAGGTACTGATGAAAATCAGTACACCGATTTTGATTTTAGCCGTGCTGGTCGCAGTCCCCTGCTTCCTTGCGCAGTCGCGGGTCAGTTTTAAATACGGCATGAGCGAAATTGCGAATGTGTCGAGGGTCGCCGTTGACAATACGGCGATCAACGACAAATTCGGAACCGAAAACCAGCTCGTACTTTTAGTGAAAAGAGGCGACGCCGGTACCGAAAAGCAACTTTGCAATGAGCTTTCGAATGTCCCGCATGTGACATCGGTGATTTCCTATGTAAATGCCGTCGATTCGGAGATTCCGCCCGAATACCTTTCCGGCGATGTCGCGAACCAATTCTACTCGAAGAATTATGCCCGGATCATTTTGTATACCGATCTTCCGGAAGAGGGCGACATGACCTTTACCGCCGTACAGAAAATAACGGACATCACGGCAAAATATTATGACACTTCCTATTTGACGGGACAGAGCGCCGTATTATACGATATCAAAAACGTCGTCTCAACCGATACCACCGTGGTCAATTTGATTGCGATCATCGGGATATTCGTGGTCTTGCTGATCACATTCAAGTCAATCACCGTCCCGTTCCTGCTGTTGTTTACGATCGAGACCGCCATCTGGGTCAACCTCTCGTTCGCCTATTTCGGAGGGCAGTCGTTCAACTTCATCGGCTATCTGGTCATCAGCACGGTGCAGCTCGGCGCAACGGTCGATTATGCGATTTTGATGACCGACCGCTATCTGCACAACCGAAAAACCCTTCCGAAAAAGGAGGCCATGAAAACCACGCTCGGCAGCAATTTGCCCGCCGTGCTGACTTCTGCGGCGATTCTCTCGACCGCCGGTTTCATTCTGGCCATGACCTCCACCAACCCCATCATATCGGAACTCGGCACTTTGCTCGGCAGAGGAACGCTGTTGTCATTCTTTATGGTCATCTGTGTCTTGCCGGAGTTGCTGGTGTTGTTCGATAAAATCATTCAAAAAACTACTTTAAATTCCAAAGAAAAAACTGACGAAAAGCGATAAGGAGAACCGCAAATATGAAAAAAATTCTCTCGGCCTTTTTGGCTATGACCTTTCTTACCGCAATGCTGATCCCGACTTTTTCCGGTGAGGGTACACCGTCAAATCCGGCTGTGCAGTCCGCGACTGTTCAATCCGGGACTGCGACAGTGACTGATGCCAACACGAATTCAACCGGAAAAGAAGAAGTTGTCTACGGTATTTTGAATACAGAAGGCTCTGTCAAAAACATTTATGTCGTGAATATCTTCGGCAGCGGCAAATTCACCGACTACGGCAATTACACCGAAATCAAAAATCTGACCGATACCGTGAAGATCACCCAAAGCGGCGATACCGTCACCGCGCAGTCCGGCGCACAGCGGTTTTCCTATCAAGGTACGCTTGCGTCGAAGGACCTGCCGTGGACAATTGCGATCAAATACTTTCTGAACGGCACGGAGATCTCTCCGTCGCAGCTGGCGGGAAAAAGCGGCCCATTGGAAATCAAGCTCTCCGTCACAAAGAACAACGTCATTCAAAGCAGCTTTTCCGAAAATTTTGCACTTCAAATCGCAGTGACGCTGGATGAGACGCTTTGTAATAACATCAAAGCCGACGGCGCAACGGCAGCGGAGGCCGCAGGAAGCCGCCAATTATCGTATATCGTACTTCCCGGCAAAACCGAGGACATCTTGATCACCGCGGATGTGCATGAATTTGAGATGGATCCGATCACGATCAACGGAATCAAGATGGTGTTTGATCTCGGAATCGATACAAGCGCCTATACCGATCAGTTTTCAGAGTTATCCGATGCCGCGAAATCGCTTGACGACGGCGCGGGCAAACTCTCGGACGGCGCGACGAAACTCGCAGACGGTATCAACAGCTATACCGAGGGATTAAAGGCCTATAAAGACGGTCTTTCCGCGCTTGTGGCGGGAGCCGCCGATTTGAAAACCGGAACGACTTCCCTCAACGACGGGCTTGCCCAACTGACGGGGCAAAATTCGTCACTGGTTATGGGCGCTTTGTCGATTCAGCAAGCCGCGTTTGACACGGTGAACACACAATTGAAGGGCACCGGCGTTCCCACTTTGACGCCGGATAATTATTCTGCCGTATTATCCGCAATTCCGACGATGGCTGCGGTTAAGACGCAGCTTGACAACACGGTGCAATTTACACAAGGTATCTTCCAATATACCGACGGCGTATATAAACTCTCTGCGGGCGCTAAAACGCTCTCCGGCGGGACTTCGGACTTGTATAACGGACTTGTCAAAATCAACGCGTCGGCGCAGCAGCTATATGACGGAGCGGTCACATTGAATCATGCGGTTAAGGAGCTGAAGAACGGACTCGCGGAGTATAAAAACGGCACCAAAGCGCTCAAAGATGGCACTGCCGATATGGACAAACAGGCAATTTCCAAAATTGACGAGATGCTTTCCGAACTCACGGGCGGCGATACCGCGATCAAATCGTTTGTCTCAGAGAAAAACACCGCCGTCAACGCCGTGCAGTTTGTGTTAAAAACAGAGGCAATCGAGGCCGAAAAGGCAGAAGTGACCGAGCCCGTCCAGACCGTCACCGAGACTTTTTGGGATCGGATTTTGAACTTGTTCGGGATTAAGAAATAAAAATAACATAATAAAAAAGGAACCTTCGAAAACTCCGAAGGTTCCTTTTTGTTTTGGAGCTGGCAAAGTGATTCGAACACTCGACCTGCTGATTACGAATCAGCTGCTCTACCGACTGAGCTATGCCAGCAAACGCGCATTATTTTAGCATGTTCCCGCCCTTTTGTCAACTCCGATTTTCACTTTACAAATTTTCGGAATTATTTTACTGTTACCCCTTGACAAATAAATGTTACAGTAGTAACATATAGCTAGTTACAGATGTAACGCCAAAAATAAATGATAAATGCGAGGGAAAACCGTATGAATGATAAGTCCCATAAGATCACAGATTCTGAGGCAGAGGTCATGAAAATTCTCTGGGCTGCCGAAAAATCTTTACCTGTCTCGACTCTCACCGAAGAACTTTCTAAAAAATGCGGTTGGGATTCTTCTACATCCCGTACATTGCTACGCCGTCTTTGTCAAAAAGGTGCTGTTCTGACTGAGAAGAAAGAAGTTTATTTTTATTCGCCTGCCGTTACCGAGCAGGAATATAATTTTGCCAACACACAGCAACTGATCGACCGGCTCTACGCAGGCAGCGCGAAAGACCTAGTTGCTGCGTTACTCTCTCAAAAGAAACTGGGTGACGATGATATTGCCGAGCTGCGGGAGATGTTCAAGGTGGATAACACGGAGGACAAAAAATGAACGAGTTTACATTGCTGCTATTATCCCTTTCGCTGTCGGGAACTGTAATCGCGGGACTCTGTTTCGCCGTAAAAGCGATCTGGAGGAAAAAGCTCTCAAAATCGGTGCTCTATTATCTGTGGCTGATTGCACTGGTGCGGTTGGTGCTGCCGTTCTCGTTTGAGGGCGCGCTGCTCAACCGGATTTATGAGGGCAACAAACAAACGGCTGCTTCAACAGTTTCAATCGAATCTACAACGAAAATTTCGACAGCTCAGACGGCTGTTTCAATTCCGACCGCTTCAGCATTGAATTCTGTGCAGTATTTTGAAACTGTTTCTTCTCCCGCGGCTGTTTCGGTTATCACACCTGCGGCAGATTCTGCCGATATGCCGGTAATGGCCCCAACGATTACAACCCCTTACAAGTTTTTTAGTTTCACAACTTTTATTTTCTATCTCTGGATAGCTGGATTTACGGCATTTTGCGTATTCACTCTAACGAGTTACGGCAGATTCATCGCAAAGCTGAAAAAGGCTAATCGGCAAGCTGATGAAAATGTACTTCAAATCGGTAAGCAATTCGGATGCAAAATTAAAATTTATCAAAACCCCCTTGCGAAGACGCCTATGTTGATCGGATTCTTCCGACAGAGTATCATTCTTCCCGATATTATTTTTTCAGAAGATGAATTGAGAGGGGCTATTGTTCACGAACTGACCCACAAACTCCGCCATGATCTGCTCTATAAATGGTTCGCGATGTTTGCCAATGCAATACACTGGTTCAATCCGGCTGCATGGCTCATCCGCCTTGAAATGAGCTGCGCCTGCGAATTATCATGCGATGAAGCAATTATTAAAAATTTAGAAGCAAAAGAAAAACAGACCTACGGCGAGACGCTGATCAATCTCGCCGCAGC
>DAOPZJ010000034.1 GCA_035353335.1 Oscillospiraceae bacterium
ATGAACAATTTTGATCTTTTCATCATCGGAGGGGGCCCCGCGGGTATTTCCGCTGCGCTTTATGCAAAACGCGCGGGTGTTTCGGTATGCGTCGTTCACAATGGTATCGGTTCGCTCCGAAAAGCTGAGAAAATCGATAACTATTACGGCTTTTCCGGCTCGGTGAACGGAACAAAACTCTATCAGGACGGACTCGAACAGGCCCGCAAATTGGGTATTGAAGTAGTTGAAGATGAAGTTGTCGGCATCGGGTATACAGGCACTTTTCTTATTAAAGGAAAAACCGATGAATATGAATCGAGAGCCCTTTTAATTGCAACCGGCTCAAAGAGAACGACCCCGAAAATCAATAACTTTACTGATTTTGAGGGAAAAGGCGTCAGCTACTGCGCAGTCTGTGACGGGTTTTTCTATCGCGGGAAAAATGCGGCTGTACTCGGCAGCGGCGATTATGCTCTCGCGGAAGCCGAGGAACTCAAGCATGTCGCATCGAGTGTGACAATTTTGACGGACGGTGAACCATCCGTTACCGATTTCGGTGAATTCACGGTTATAACCGACAAAATCGCCTCGTTAAAAGGGGAAGAACGGCTCGGAGAGGTCGAATTCGTTAACGGAACCACCCTGCCCGTCTCCGGTCTGTTCGTCGCCATCGGCGTCGCCGGTGCGACTGACTTTGCCAAAAAGCTCGGCGCGGTCACCAAGGGCGCAGCAATCGTGACAGACGAGAACGGCAGAACGAATTTACCCGGACTTTTTGCCGCGGGCGACTGCACGGGCGGATTGATGCAGGTATCAATCGCGGTATCAAAAGGCGCTTCGGCAGGACTTGCGGCGGTGGAATTTATAAGGCAAAAATAATACCGGAACTGCATGACCATTACCGATAAAAAAACGGCGGCCGGAAAAAACCGACCGCTGTTTTTTTAAAAACATAGAATTAAATATACTGTTTTACGCTCTCCGGAAGCTCAGAGATGTCCGCAGACACTGTGAAGACGAGTTGAACACCGTGCGGTACCGAAAGCAATGCGACTTTTTCAAAGAACTTTTCCATTGCTTCGTAATCGCGCGGACAGATCTTAAAGAGTCCATCTACGTAGATATCGGTGATGTCGTAGTTTCCGGCTGTCAGACCCGCAAGAAATCCGTATAATTCGCCGAATCCCTCTACCCGGTATTCATCGATATCGATTAACTTTACCTGGAGTGAAAGGTCATAACGAAGCTTCATGCCTTTCTCGATGCAGACAACATTTCCTTTACTCTCTTTCGCGGCGCCGTTCACACCTTCAATCAGAAGTTTGGTCTTTCCCGAACCTTTTTTCCCGACGATCAGTTTCAACATTGGCGTTGCCTCCTATAACGATTTTGTTGGTTTGCCTAAGAGATTAAACATGTTTTTCTTATAAAATTCCACGCCCGGCTGGTTAAACGGATTGACTCCGAGCAGATACCCCGATATTGCGCAGGCCTTTTCAAAGAAGTAGACCATATAGCCGAAATTGAGTGCGTCGATTCTTTCAAACTCGAGCAGCAAACAAGGTACGCCGCCGTCGTTATGCGCGGATAAGGTGCCTTCCATCGCCATATTGTTGACAAACGAAACGCCTTTACCCTCGAGATAATTTAAACCGTCGGCATCGCCCTCGCTGTAGCCGATGAGATATTCGGATTTAGGTTGTTTGAACCAGACAACCGTTTCGAACAGGTCTCTCCGGCCTTGCTGGATATACTGTCCCATTGAATGCAGGTCGGTGGAAAAGATCGCGCTTGATGGGAAGATGCCCTTGTTGTCCTTGCCTTCGCTCTCGCCGTAAAGCTGTTTGAACCACTCACCCATCATCGTGAAATCCGGCTCGAATCCCACCAGTATTTCGGTTGAAAAACCTTTACGGCAGAGGATATTGCGGATCGCAGCATATTTCAGGCAGACATTTGACTCGATGTCCGAATCACCTAACTCTTTCTGAGCACTTACCGCGCCGCGCATCACCGCGTCGATGTCGATGCCCGCAACCGCCATCGGAAGCAATCCCGGCGCGGTCAAAACGGAATAGCGGCCGCCGATGTCATCGGCAATCGTAAAGGTCTCATATCCCTCTTTATTCGCAAGCGCTTTTAAAGTACCGCGTTCTTTGTCGGTTGTGACGAAAATACGATCCTTGGCGCCTGCGCCGTATTTTTTCTGCATCAGATCGGTAAACGCCCGGAATGCGATGGCAGGTTCAGTTGTCGTGCCCGACTTGGAGATGACATTGACGCAGACCTCGCGTTCTTCGCAATAATTCAAAAGCTGGTTCAGATAATCGGAACTGATATTGCAGCCGGCAAACAGGATTTGCGGCATATCGTTTGAAAACAGATTATACTGGCTTCCGCGCAGCAGTTCGATGGCCGCTCTCGCGCCGAGATAAGAACCGCCGATGCCGATGACGACTAAAACACCGCACATGCCGCGGATGCGTTTGGCCGTTGCCTTGATGTGTTCGAATTCGACTTTATCATAATTTTCAGGCAGGTCGAGCCAGCCGAGAAAATCGTTCCCCGGACCTTTTTCGGAAATCAAAAGATTCTGCGCCGTCTCGGCCTGCACAGCGATGGCTTTATATTCACTCTCATCGATAAATTTCGTTAAAAACCGTTCGTCCAGCTTGATTGACACCCGAAAACCACCCTTACCTGTTTTTTTCATGATACCATAACAGTGTGAAGAATTCAAGTGTATAACCAAGGTTTATGAACCCGCTGAGGTGTAGTTTTCCAATAACTCGATAAAGGCCTTCCACAAAGTCAGGCGTTCAACAGCCTGTGCCGCAACAAGAGGATATTCGCCCAATTTTTCGCCGTTTTCCGAGATGATTACGACTTTGCCGACGGTATCCCCCTGTACGATCGGTGCTGTCAGCCGCTCCGGGATTTCAGTCGAATAAGCCAAATTCTTCTCATTTCCCTTTTTAAGCAGGACATTCGGTATTACACCGGCGACCACTTCGATTTTCGATAAAGTCCCGCGCTTTACGGGCAATATAATCTTTTCGGAAGGCGGTTCAGGCGTCAATATTACATAATTCGCATAACCGAAATCAAGCAAAGTCCGTGCGGCAGAAAAACGGTCGTCGCTGGTTTCCGAACCGAAAACGGTCGCTACGAGCTTCAGGCCGTCACGCTCGGCAGTCGCTGTCAGACAGCAGCCCGCTTTATCGGTCGTTCCGGTTTTTAGGCCGGTAATTCCTTTATAAAACCGAACTAATTTATTCGTGTTGACGAGTTCGGTCGTCCCTCCGCGCAATGTATCCATCCAAATCGTCGAATAATTGATGATCAATTGATGTTTGATCAATTCCGAAGCAGCGATTGCCGTGTCGCGAGCAGACGTAAAATGGTTGTCTTCGTCAAGGCCGCTTGCATTCATATAATGCGTATTCGCCATACTGAGTACTTCGGCTCTTTCGTTCATCATGCGCACGAAAGCATCTTCGGAGCCGGCGATAAATTCTGCAAGCGCAACTGTCGCGTCATTCGCGCTGCCGACTGCGACCGCTTTTAACAGATCGTCGACCGACATCACTTCGCCGACTTCGAGCCAAATCTGTGAACCACCCATGCTTGCGGCATGTTCGCTGCAGGCCACCTGATCGTCCAATTTGATTTCGCCGCGTTCAAGCGCTTCCATAATCAACAGAAGGGACATAATTTTTGTGACTGAGGCGGGTGCCACTCTTGTATCGGCATTCTTTTCGAAAACAACCGTTCCCGTAGTCGGCTCAATCAGAATTGCATTCGGAGCTTTTATCGTTTCCGCATCCAGTACTGCATCGGGCCTTGCAGCTGTGACAACGACGTCATCGGAAATCTCATCTTCCGGCATGACATCCGCACCAATCGGAATCATACAGCTAACAATAAATAATATCGCTAAAACAACGGCGGACAGTTTTTTGAAGCATTTCATAATGATCACCTCGGTGAATCATATGCCGGTATTGCCCCAAAAAGCCCAAAGTGATATACTTTAAAAATCGAAAGACACGTATTTTTTAGCGTCAAGGAGTATTGTTTATGTCTTTCAGCGAAAAAACCATTCAATTTTTAATCGAAAATAAAATTGAAAACAGCCGGGATTGGTTCACGGCACATAAAGCGGATTATCTTCGTTTTGTCGTGCAGCCGCTCGCCGAGTTTGTTACGGCTCTGACTCCCCCGATGCTCGAAATTGACCCAATGTTTGACTGCGAGCCTAAAATCAATCGCGCAATCTCCCATATTTACCGAGACACACGTTTTTCAAAGGATAAAACGATTTTCCGAGATGTGGTATGGTGTCTTTTTATCCGCGATAAAAAGCTGTTTCATAATCTCCCGGGCTTTTTCTTTGAACTCTCTCCGCGGGGTTTTCGGTACGGCTGCGGCTTTTACATCGCCGAGCCGGCGACGATGGCAAATATCAGGCAGTTTGTGCTGACAAACAATCCTTTCTTTGAAAAAGCAAAAGAAGCATTCGACCGTCAAAAAATCTTTAATCTTGACGGAGATTGTTATAAAAAGACCCGCTTTCCCGATCAATCCGAGGAACTTCGTAAATGGCTGGACTTGAAAGATATCTGCTTTATCTGCGACAACATAGATTTCGATTTACTATACAGCGAAGAGCTATCCAAAAAAGTTGCCGATGATTTAAAAATACTTACGCCCGAATACCGATTTTTGCTGCTTGCGTCAATCAGCGGGACAGTTGAATAACATACCATTATTTTGCCCATAACATTTGAAAATGTATAACTACAAAGCGCCGCACCAATGGTGCGGCGCTTACTTTGCTCTATAAATTTTATTGAATATCAACTGCCGGGATGTCCATAATGCATCTGTTTTTCATGGAATCATCGGCGCGGAAAACGGCCAGGTGCCCGTAGACTGAATCGGCGATGCTGGTGCAAGACAAAGACGGTTTACCGCCCTGCACATATTGAACAAAATCCTCGACAAGACGCTGATCGCCGCCTCCGTGACCACCGTTGACGCCAGAGGTATCTCCGTTAATGTTCAAATCCACGATCTCTTCCGAATATTCGCATCCAGGACGCGGATCGATCATGCGTACGACAAATCGGGATTCATCGGCGACGCCGGTGATCTCCCCCTTTGTGCCTACGATATGGATGGTACGCTGCGGTTTTGCTGCGCCTCCGAGCATATTGTGCGATGCGGTCACTCCGTTTTGAAAACGGATGTTGACTGTTTGATGGTCTACTGTCTCATTGTCGCATTTATAAACACAGCGGCCGTAGATACTGTCGGTCTTGAGCGTCGCTTCTTTATCTGCAAGCGTGGGATTTTTGAGGTGTTCAAGGTTGTCCCAGACATAGAAAGACCAACGGTCGGGATGATCAAGGTAATTCTTTCGGGCTGAGTAAAGACATTTGGATTCCACTTCCGGCGGGCAGTCGACAAGACAGCGGGTTCCGGCTCCGGCGGGAGCTTTTTCGGGCTTGAATTGAAAGTTGGAACCGAAACTGGATACTGCGGCGGGTACGATTCCGCTCATCATCCACATGATCATATCAATGTCGTGGCAGCATTTTGCCAGCAGCATGGAATTGTGTCCAGCCTGAGCGGTATTTCGCCATTTGCCGCGGATATAGCCCACCGCAATATGGTGGTAAGAGACATTCTCCGTCGTCTCTATAGCAACGATTTCACCGATATCACCGGCGGCAACGCGCTTTTTCACTTCAACATAAAACGGGGCATAACGCATGACATGGCAGATCATCACGCGGCGTTTATTTTCTCGCGCGGCCCGAACCAACTCCCACATCTCTTTCTCATTGATTGCGAAGGGTTTTTCGAGCAGTATATGATAACCCGCTCTTAACAGCGGAATTGAGGTGGCGACATGCTGTTGATCCATCGTGCCGTTGATTACGGCATCCGCAAAACGAGGTACCGTCGCAAGAGCCTCCGCTGATCCAAAGAGCGATTCATTTGAGAGATTGTAGAGTTTTTGAATCTGCGCCCGGCGAAGGGGATTCGGATCCGCGACGCCGACGATTTTTAATTTATCCGGGTTGTTCTGGGCAAAAAACGCGTAAGTGAGCGACCGATGACCGCCTCCGACGATGACAGCGTTAAGCGGTTGCCCAAGTACGGATTCATGAAACATCAGGGTGTTACCTTCCTTTTCTCACGAGCAGAACAGTATTGCTCCGCCGCTTATTATTTCCTGCCTATTATACAAATAAAGTGGAAAAACCGCAATACGAAGTTACTGTAAATATTTTAAAATAAGTGTTGACAATCTTTTTTTCATGTGCTATGATAACCGCAATTGAACAGCCGCGAAACCGTTGAGCGAGAGAAGTAGCCGCTGTTGCCGAAACTCAGAGAGTCGTTGGTTGGTGCGAAACGACATGAGGCACACAGGTGAATGGCCTCGCGAGGGCAGCCCGAAATGTTAAAGTAGGCGCTGACGCGAATGCAGCGTTATTGCAAGGATATGTGATTGCATATCAAAGAGGCGGACATTGTTATCAATGTCAAATTGGGTGGCACCGCAGAAGCATGGCTTTTGTCCCATAGTACGGGACAGAGGTCTTTTTTATTGTTTGAATTCGATTTCCTCCCGTACTGAAAATGACAATCACAGGCAGTTCAAAAAATTTTAGGAGGAAACCGAAATGTCAAAAATGGACACACCCAACAAAATTTATTTGAGCGAAAATGAGATGCCGAAGGCATGGTACAATCTGCGCGCCGACATGAAGATCCAGCATGCACCACTGCTCAACCCCGCAACCCTCGAACCCATCAACGACCCCGCGCAGCTTGCGCCGATCTTCTGCACGGAACTCGCCAAACAGGAACTCAACACCAAAGACCGTTTCATCGAGATGCCCGAAGAGATTTACGAATATTACAAGCTCTATCGTCCGTCTCCGTTAATTCGTGCGTACAATCTCGAAAAAGAACTCGGTACCCCGGCGAAAATCTATTACAAATTCGAAGGCAACAACACCTCCGGCAGCCACAAGTTGAACTCGGCAGCCGCACAGGTATACTATGCAAAAGCACAGGGTGTCAAATCTTTGACGACAGAGACCGGTGCCGGACAATGGGGCACTGCGCTCTCGATGGCCTGCGCATATTTCAAAATGCCGCTGACCGTCTTCATGGTCAAGTGCAGCAGTGAGCAAAAACCGTTCCGCAAGGCGGTTATGGAAACCTACGGCGCGACGGTCATCCCCAGCCCGAGCAATACCACCGAAGTCGGCAAAAAGATGCTTGCTGCCGATCCGAATACCACGGGTACTCTCGGCATGGCCATTTCCGAAGCCATCGAAAAAGCGGTCACAAGCGATAATGCGCGCTATACCCTCGGCTCTGTGCTCGATCAGGTGCTTCTGCATCAATCCATCATCGGCCTCGAGACCAAGATTGCGCTCGAGAAATACGACATCCAGCCGGACGTCTTGATCGGCTGCGCAGGCGGCGGCTCCAACCTCGGCGGTTTCATGGCACCGTTCGCGGGCGAAAAGATTCAAAAAGGCGCGAAGTATAAGATCATCGCGGTTGAACCCGCTTCCTGCCCCTCGATGACTCGCGGCAAGTTCGCCTATGATTTCTGCGATACCGGAAAGACCACCCCGCTCGCCAAAATGTACACCCTCGGAAGCGGCTTTGTCCCCTCCTCCATCCATGCGGGCGGTCTGCGTTATCACGGCATGTCCCCGATCGTCAGCCAGCTTTATCACGACCGGATCATCGACGAGGCGCGTGCCGTCGCCCAGACCAAGGTCTTTGAAGCGGCTACGCTGTTCGCCAAAGTCGAGACGATCCTGCCCGCGCCGGAATCTTCCCATGCCATCCGCGTCGCCATTGACGAGGCGCTCGAATGTAAAAAGACCGGCGAGGCCAAGACAATCGTGTTCAACCTTACCGGTACCGGTTATTTCGATCTGAATGCCTACAGCGAATATCGCAGCGGTAGAATGGTCGACTATGTTCCGACCGATGCAGAACTCCAACAGGGCTTTGATTCATTGCCCAATGTCGGTTCTCTATAAAAAAGCATAAATAATTGATAAAAATCCCGCGATCAATTTGACCGCGGGATTTTCGTTATCAGTATGACACGCGCTTTAGAACGGGCGAATGGTATGGGTGCAGGTGAAGGTCTTCCCTGCCTCCATGCGGATAATACCTTCTTTTTTGGTCAATTCGCCGTTATGATAAATCGAATCGCCGATGCCATACCACGGCTCGATGCAAATATAACCGCCATTGGGTCTCGTCCAAATGCCGAGCATCGGATAGTCCGGGAAAAAGACCTCGACACCCTTTTTACTCTTTTTGCCGATCAATGTGTTTTTCCTGGATTTATGGTCGGACAGGAAAATCGCATCGGTTGTAAAGAGATTATAGTTCAGGTTCAAAGTGTCTGTGTCGGTCATAACCGGTGTGACTTCGCCTGTGAACAACTGCTTATCAACCATGCGTCTGCCCACATTTTCTTTTTTCTCAAAAACGATCTGATAGTCGGTGAAATCTTCGCCGGGCATGAGCGGGCAGCGATACCCCTCGTGCGCGCCGATGGAAAAATACATCTCATCTTTTCCGGTGTTCTTGACGTCATTTTTGACCGAGAGGGTGTCGCCATTCAGCTCATAGATGATGTCAAGTTGAAAATGGAACGGATAGTTTTTTAAAGTTTCCTCATTGTCGCAAAGGGTGAAAGTGATTTTTGTATCACTCTCTTTTTTTACGGTGAACTCCATATCACGAGCAAAACCGTGAATATCCAGCGTATAGGTCTTACCGCGATAGGTGTACTCATTGTTTTTCAAACGGCCCACGATCGGGAAGAGAATGATCGCACGGTTGGCCCACGGACCGGAACCGTCGTAGAGATATTCGGTGCCGTCGGCGGTTTTAATCGATTGAAGTTCTGCGCCCAGCGAAGCAATTTCAACTGTTAAAAATTTGTTTTTCAATGAGTAATTCATGTCATAACGCCCCTTTCGCGAGAATTATATCTTTTGCTGTGAAACCTGTCAAGCGCTATTGACCCGAATGAGGTTAACGGGTAAAATAAAGATACTACTTTTCGGGAAGGACAATTATTATCATGGGCATTACAAAAGTATACGACTTGACGATCAATTACCTCAAGAATCCGCTCGGACTGGACGAGACCCCGAGATTTTCTTATAAACTCGCCGCCGACTTACGCGGCGCAGTACAAAAGACCTGCCGTATTCGGGTGGCATTCGATGCCTTGCTGCTGCAAAAAGGCATCGGCGACCTCTGGGACAGCGGTGAAATCAACACTGATGATACCGTGCATATCGCATATCAAGGCAAAAAGCTGCCGCCGGTGCACCGTTGTTTTTGGAATGTAACTGTCAAAGGCGAAAACGGCAAAGTCGTCACGAGCGAACCCGCGTTTTTTGTGACCGGAAAACTCGATTCGGCTTGGAATGCCAACTGGATCACCGCTGACTTTATTGGCAAAGGTGCGCTTGCAGCAGACCGTGAAGCATCAGCCTTAAAAGCCCCTTATCTGCGCCATGAATTCAAACTTGTAAAACCTGTCAAAGAGGCGTTTTTATTGATTTGCGGGCTCGGTTATTTCGAGGCGCATTTGAACGGCAAAAAGGTCGGTAACGACGTGCTGACCACACCGTTTACTCGCTTCGACGAGACCGTGATGTACAGCACCTACGACGTAAAAGACATACTCTCGAAAGAGAACGCCATCGGCGTGATTTTGGGCAACGGCTGGTACAACTGTTTTGCCGAAGACCCTTGGAACACCAAGCAAGCCACCTGGCGGCATTTTTCGAAAATGATTGCGGAACTGCACGTCACTTATGAGGATGGCACAAGCGATTTGATTTGCTCCCGCGCCGACTGGAAATCGAGCGACGGTCCGATCTTTTTTAACGGCATCCGCAACGGCGAACACTATGACGCGCGTAAAGAACTCGGTGACTGGACGGTTGCCGGATATGATGATGCCGCATGGCAGCCGGCAAAAATGATTCGCGGACCCGGCGGCGCGCTTATCGGAATGAATCTTCAGCCGATTCAGATCCACCACGAATTCCCCGCCGCTAAACTCTGGAAGACCGAGACTGGTTGGGTGTTCGACATCGGGCAAAATCAGGCCGGTGTGGCGCGCTTTAAACTGCGCGGAGCTGCCGGAACCGAGATCACGACGAAATATTCTGATGTGTTAAAAGACGGTTCTCTTGATATGATTCCTATCTCCGGATTTATCAAAAGCCACGGCTTCCAGACCGATAAATACATCAAAAAGAGCGACGATGAAGAAGTTTGGCAGCCGATTTTCGTCTATCACGGTTTCCAGTATGTCGAGGTCTCGGGCATCGATTACGAGCCCAAACTCGACGATGTGGTCGGTCTGACAATGTACACTTCGTTCGATGTGTCGGGGCATTTCGACTGCTCCGACGAACTGCTCAACCGCGTGCAGCACCTTTGCTGGTGGTCGACGGTCTCAAACTGCGAATCCATCCCGACCGACTGCCCGCACCGCGAGAAAAACGGTTGGACGGGTGACGGCGCGGCTTCCTCCGAACAGATTTTGATCAATTTCGGCGCGCAGGCGTTTTATTCCAAGTGGCTTGACGACATGCGCACCTCTCAGCGGCCTGCGGGGCAAATTCCTTGCGTGGTGCCGTCCACCGGATGGGGCTATAACAGCATGAACGGCCCCGATTGGTCGATGGGTCTGACCGATATCCCGTGGACAATTTACGCCTACAACAACGACCGCAACATCCTCGAAAAGAACTACGAAGCCATCAAGAAACACTGCTCGTATATGGAGAGCATGAGCGACGATTACACCGTCCATTACGGGCTCGGAGACTGGTGCGCGCCGTTCGAAGGACCCGCAATCTCGGTCAACATGGCCTCGTTCAAATGCCCGACCGCCGTTTCGGACACCGGGTGCTTCTACGATGCCGCTTTAAAACTCTCCAAGATGGCGAAACTGCTCGACAAGCCGGAAGACGAAAAATATTACACCGAATTGGCTGCAAGGATAAAAACGGCCTTTCGCAAGAAGTTTTACGATGAGACGACGCATACGGTTGCCGGCGACTGCCAGACCTCAACCGCCGAGATGCTTTTCCAAGAAATTGCCGAACCCGAAGAGCGCCCGGTTTTACTCGCCAAACTGGTCGAACAAATTCACCGCGACAACGACCACGTCGATTTCGGCCTGCTCGGCTGCAAATATGTGATGCACACGCTCGGCGCGATGGGCGAAGGCAACCTCGGTTTCAAGATGCTGGCGCAGCGCACCTTCCCCGGCTGTCAGCAATGGATCGACCTCGGCGCGACCACGCTTTGGGAGTGCTGGAACGGCGGCGGTTCGCATAACCACCACATGTTCAGCGACCTCTCGGCGTTTATGTATAAATACGTCGGCGGCATCTCGCCCGACGAAAAAAAACCGGGATTCAGGCACACGATTCTGCGCCCCGCCATCGACTGCGGCTTGGAATTTGCAAACGCCGAACACGAGAGCATGTACGGCAAGGTCGCTTGCCGCTGGACCAACAAAGACGGCAAGCAGACACTTGATATCAATGTTCCGGTTTGCTGCGAAGCTACGCTGTATCTGCCCGCCGCCTATGCCGGAAAGTTGGCCGAGTATGGCAAGCCGATTAGCTTTACGGCGAAAGCGAGCGGCTCGGAATATGCCGTCACCCTGCTGAGCGGTCAATATCATCTGACAGCCGAAAAGAAGTAAAAAACATGGATCAATTTCTCGATCTGAATGAGAATATCCCTGCGCTGCGGGACAAAGCCTCTCGTCTGCCTTTGCAGCCGGGCGTATATTTGATGAAGAATTCAACCAAGAATATCATCTATATCGGCAAAGCGAAGGTCTTGAAAAACCGCGTCAATCAATATTTTCACTGTTTCGGGAACCTGACTCCCAAGACGATCAAACTGGTCTCCAATATCGATGATTTCGATTATATCGTAACCTCAAGTGAATTTGAGGCGCTGCTGCTCGAATTGAATTTGATCAAGCAATACCGCCCGAAGTATAACATCCTGCTCAAGGACGACAAAGGCGTCAGTTTTATCAAGATCACCCCTCCGCCCTGGTCCAAAATATTAGCCGTCCACCGGCAGGAGGACGACGGAAGCGAATACATCGGGCCGTTTCCGTCGAGTTACACCGTGCATCTGATGGTCGATCAGGCGATTGCGATTTTCGGGCTGCCGACCTGCAACCGGGTGTTCGGCGAAAAAGATACCGGAAGACCTTGCCTGAACTACTTTATCAAGCAGTGTTACGGACCGTGCAAGCGCGGAAACAACTCCCCGGAACGTCATGCCGAATTGATCGGCGAAGTAAAAAAGTTTTTCCGAGACGGCGACCGGGAGATCGTAAAGAACCTGACCGAACAAATGGAACAGGCGGCGGAGTCGCTCGATTTTGAAAAAGCCGCAACCCTGCGCGATCGGTTGAATGCGATTGAAAACATTCGCAAGACCCAGAGCGTAATCGACACAACCACCGCCGAGGCAGATGTGTTCGGGCTCACGCGCGGGAACTCCCAGTGCTGTTTTGCCGTCCTCTCAATTCGTAAAAGCCGGATTGCGGACAAAGAAAACTTTTTTATCGACGACACCGCTTCGGAGAATGCGCAGGCTTCACAGCTGCGCGCGGACTTTTTGCTCGGCTATTACGCCAACAAACAGGAGATTCCAAAAAAGATCTTTATTGATGGCGACTGTGAGGACAAAGGGTTATTGGAAGAATTGTTATCCCAAAAGCGCGGTTCCAAGGTTTCAATCACCCTTCCGCAAAAGGGCGAGGGCGTCCGATTAATTCAAATGGCGGCTAATAATGCCTTTGAACAGCTGACGCAGGTTACCGGAAAACAGCGTGAGAGCGGGATGCTGAGTGAGCTTTCGAAGTTAGTCGGTATCGAGAAATTGAACAATATCGAGTCCTACGATATATCTAACACCTCAGGCGCGGACAATATCGCGGGCATGGTGGTGTTTATCGACGGCAAACCGCAAAAATCCCACTACCGACAGTTTATTATCAGGGGATTTACAGGTCAGGATGATTACGGTTCTTTAAGAGAAGCCGTGAAGCGCAGATATACACGGTTTGTCAACCACACTTCAAACGACGCCGCTTTTTCAGCAAGACCTGACTTGATACTTGCGGATGGTGGTCAGGGGCAAGTCAGCGCGGTGAAAGACGCGCTTGCAGAGTTGGAACTAACCGATATTCCGGTGCTTGGCATGGTTAAGGACAGCCGCCACACTACCCGCGCTTTGGTGGACGAACACGGGAATGAGATCGAGATCAAATCGGCACGCGGCGCGTTTACACTGGTCAGTACAATTCAGGAAGAAGTTCACCGTTATGTGATCACCTGCCACCGCAACCGCCGTTCCCGCCGCACCACCGCTTCGGTGCTCGCTAACATTCCGGGCATCGGCGACAAGCGTATTACGGCGCTGATGGAAGCGTTCAAAACCATCGAATCCATCGCAAAAGCGAGCGTGGAAGAACTAGCCGCCGTGAAAGGCATGAGCAAGCAGGCAGCGGAGCGTACCAAACGGTTTTTTGAGGAGGAATATTGATGAGGGACTTAAAACAGATCAAACACTTCGTTTTAGATATGGACGGCACAATTTATTTGGGCGACAAGCTATTTGACTTTACGCCCGCGTTTTTAAACAAAGTAAAAGAGACCGGGCGAGACTTTGTCTTTTTTACAAACAACTCTTCAAAAAACGCGACTGCATACATCGAAAAACTGCTTCGAATGGGTATCGAAATTACTCAGGAGCAAATGCTGATCTCCAACGAAGTAATCATCGAGCATATTTTAGATAAATATCCGGGAAAAAGCGTCTATGTAATTGGCACGGAACTGTTGAAAAACGACTTTATCAATACGGGAATTAAACTTACCGAGGAAGCGGACCTGGTCGTTTTGGGATTCGATATCGAACTTGTTTATCACAAACTCGTGGTCGGGTGCGATCTGATCCGTGCCGGAAAACCTTTTTTGGCGGTCAATCCAGATTTTAACTGCCCGGTTGAAAACGGTTTTATCCCCGACTGCGGCTCGATTGCGCGTTTGATAACCGCTTCTACGGGTGTTGCTCCGGAATTTTTCGGTAAGCCGTCGCAACATGCGCTTGACTATATGCTGCGCCGCATCGGATGCATGCCGGAGGAACTTGCGGTAATCGGCGACCGACTTTATACCGATATTGCAATCGCCGAAGGCACTGAGGTCACCTCCATTCTTGTCCTCTCGGGGGAGACGAAAGAAGAGGATTTAAAAACTTCTGAATTCAAACCGGATATCATTGTGCGCGATCTGGATGAGCTCTCAATGTATTTGTAAGACTTGACGAAAGCCCAAATTGTGTTATAATATTACATTGCCGGAAGGCAGACTATTTAAAAATTGCGCACTCATCCCCTGCGAAAGGAAGGCACAAAATGGCGAGGACGTTTTTTACTTCAGAATCGGTTACAGAAGGGCATCCCGATAAAATTTGTGATAAAATTTCCGACGCGGTGCTCGATGCGATTATCGCGCTCGATCCCGGAGCACGGGTTGCCTGCGAGACCTGCTGCACCACGGGTGTATTATTTATAATGGGTGAAATTTCCACCGATTGTTACGCAGACATTCCTAAAATCGCCCGTGAGACCGTCGTTGAGATCGGTTATGATCGCGCTAAATACGGCTTTGACGGCACTACCTGCGCGGTACTGAGCACCATCGACGAGCAGAGTCCTGACATTGCACTCGGCGTCAGCCGCGGCGTTGAAATCGGCGCAGGTGATCAGGGTATGATGTTCGGTTTTGCCTGTGACGAGACCGAAGAACTGATGCCGCTTTCGATTATGCTCTCTCACAAGCTTGCAAAACGGCTGGCTTTTGTTCGTAAAAACGGCATTATGCCATTTCTCAGACCGGACGGTAAGACCCAGGTTACAGTCGAATTTGAAAACGGAAAACCCATCCGCATCGACACCGTAGTCGTTTCTTCTCAGCATGCCGAAGAAATTTCGCTGGAACAGCTGCGCGCAGAAATTATTCGCGACGTGATCAAGGAGACTATTCCGGCGAATTTGTTGGATGATAAAACAAAATTTTTAATCAATCCTACCGGTCGGTTCGTCATTGGCGGCCCGCACGGCGACAGCGGTCTGACCGGCAGAAAACTGATTGTCGACACTTACGGCGGTTATGCCCGTCACGGCGGTGGCTCCTTCTCCGGCAAAGATCCCACTAAGGTTGACCGCTCTGCCGCATACGCCACCCGTTGGGCGGCTAAAAACGTCGTTGCAGCCGGCCTTGCCAAACGCTGCGAAATTCAAATTGCTTATGCCATCGGTGTTGCAAATCCCGTTTCGATTGATGTTGAATGCTTCGGTACGGGTAAATACAACGATGAAGTAATTGCAAAAGCCGTTGAAAGCGTATTCGATTTCCGACCTGCTGCTATTATTGAGCAGCTTGATCTGCGTAAACCAATCTATAAACAGCTGGCATCTTACGGTCATTTCGGAAGAACCGATCTCAATGTCCGCTGGGAGCGCACCGACCGCGTCGAAGAACTTCTTGCCGCTGTAAAAAAATAATATGAAAGCCATTATCCAACGTGTCAGCTGCGCCAACGTAATCATTGAAGGCAAGACCGCCGCCGAAATCGGTTTCGGTCTGCTTGTGTTATTAGGCGTTTCTGTCGGCGATACTCCTTCCGACGCCGATTTTTTGGCTAAGAAAATCGCTTTAATGAGAATTTTTTGTGACAGCGAAGAAAAAATGAATTTATCTGTACAGGATGTAAGCGGCTCAGTCATCGCCGTTTCCAACTTTACGCTATATGCAGATGCTTCACACGGGAACCGCCCGTCGTTCATCGCAGCAGCGCGGCCCGAAATTGCCGAACCGCTGTATGAGCGGTTTGTTCTTAAACTACTCGAAAACGGCGTAAAAAATGTACAGACCGGCGTTTTCGGCGCCGACATGAAGGTCTGCATCGAAAACGACGGCCCCGTGACAATTATACTGGAATCTTAACACTCGTCTTTGTTTTGATTGTCGTTTTGTTTTGGCTTTTTAAATGTGTTGGTCCCCTGCGAACTTGTGTTATTTTGCGTCGTCTGTTTGGATTTAGTCTTTTTTGACGGCATTGTTATCACCTCGCGCGTATTATATCCCTGTAGAAAGGAAATATTATGGGATTTCTAAATAATCAATTTCTTTTAAATACAAATCGTTCTCAGGAACTTTATCGCTGCTTTGCGTCAGCAATGCCGATATTTGATTTTCATTGCCATATTGAAGCCAAAGAACTGGCGGAAAATAAGCCGTATGAAAATATCACTCGTCTCTGGCTCGGCGGAGATCACTATAAATGGCGTGCGATGCGCATTAACGGCGTGGATGAGGATTTGATCACCGGCAAGGCGGATGACTTTACAAAGTTTCAGGCCTGGGCTGACACGATTCAGCATGCGATTGGCAATCCGCTTTACCACTGGACACATTTGGAACTCGCGAGATATTTTGATATTGACTATCCGCTGACAGTTTCGAATTGCGAGTATGTCTATCGCGAATGCAGCGAACGGCTGCAAACGCCCGATATGCTGCCGCAAAACATCGTCAGCCGCTCGAATGTCGTAGCCATCTGCACCACCGATGACCCCGCAGACGATCTGCGTTATCACGCTGTACTTGCTAAGTCTGATTTTGACACCAAAGTACTTCCGACCTTCCGCCCTGACCGGGCAGCACAGATCGACAAGCCCGGTTTTAGGGACTATATCGAAAAACTCTCAGCTATTTCGGGTGTAAAAATTAACAACTTTACAGGCCTTTGCGACGCTCTTTCGAAGAGAGCCGACTTTTTTGAAGCAAACAGTTGCAAATCAAGCGATATTTCCCTGGAAATCCCCGATTTTAACCCAATCGGCGCGGATACGGCCATCCAAATCGTTCTTTCCGGCGGTGAATTGACGGCTGAACAGGCAATGAATTTCCGTTCCGGATTGTATTTATTCCTTGGGGAGTTATATCACAAAAAGAACTGGGTAATGCAGCTGCATATCGGCGCACTGCGAAGCGCGAGCACTGCCCTGCTCTCCCGGATCGGACCGAACACCGGATTCGACGCGGTGGACGACTATTCCTATATCCGACCTCTTGCGGCTTATTTAAATACGCTCCAAAACGCCGGACATCTTCCGAAGACGATTCTCTATAACCTCAACGGCAAGGACACACAGGCTCTAGCAGCTCTCGCGGCGACTTTTTGCGGAGACGGCATTCCGGGTAAAGTACAATACGGTGCGGCGTGGTGGTTCTTGGATACGCTCGAAGGCAACCGTGAACAATTGAAAAAGCTCTCGGGATTATATCTGCTGCCGCGCTTTATCGGTATGCTGACCGATTCGCGTTCCCTGCTCTCCTATACGCGTCATGAATATTTCCGTCGGATTTTATGCGGAATGCTCGGCGAGCAGATGGAAAACGGTCTAATTCCGAACGACCTTAAATATATCGGAAAGATCATACAAGATATCTCTTTCAACAACGCATATTCGTTCTTTGGGCTTGCATAGACGAATTAACCGTAAATCGAAAGGCGGCAGATATTGATTATGAATCAAAAAGCCAAACAGGTCGTTGCAATCACCGTGATCGCCATTGCCGCGGTTTTGGCGATTGTGGGTTATATCGTACTGCCCGAGACGCTGGTGATGCAGGTGACCGCTACCGGTACCCCGGGGACCACTATGCCGAAACTGCTAGGGCTTGCGATACCGACCTTGATCAGCATCGGAGCTGCGCTGTATTTTCTGCTCAATAAAAAATTCGAGAGCAATAAGAGCTTATGGGTCTCATTGATCGGAATTCTTGCGTTCATCTTAACATACGCTTTTAATATCAAACTTTAGTATTGACTGACAGGGCTTTCGGAGGGAACAAAACGGGACGAAAACTATTTTGTCAAATATCGCCGTTTACATATCGGCTCTCGGTTTTTCGCTGTAAAGCTGAAAGACATTTCAAGAATGCCTTTTTACAGATGAACTTTGCCCATGAAAGATCGGATTCCTTTTTACCGGTTTCGATTTATAAACATAATTCGTTGATTCGGCGGCGGCTGGGCAATGTCGAGATGCAACTGCAGGAGAACAAAGCGGTCAATTTATCCCTTGCCGCGCCAAAACTGAACGGGATTTTGATCAAACCCGGGCAGACCTTCTCTTTTTGGCATCTGGTCGGAAACGCCTCGGCAAAGCGCGGATTCAAAGAGGGATTGACGATTACCACCGGCCATCCTACTAAAGGGATCGGAGGCGGGATGTGCCAATTGACCAATTTGATTCACTGGATGGTTTTGCACACCGATCTGACCGTCACCGAACTGCACCACCATGACCGGTACGATTTATTTCCCGATTTTAACCGACAGGTGCCGTTCGGTACCGGAACTTCGATTCTGTATAACTACCTTGATTATCATTTAAAAAACGAGACCGATCTTACTTATCAGCTGGTGATCTCTGTGAATGAGGAATATCTGTGCGGCGAAATCAGGGCCGACAAATGTCAGCCGTTTTCTTATCACATCAAGAGTCAAAACGAATTCTTTTCCAAAGAGCCGGACGGTGTTTATCGCAACGGCGAGGTGCTGCGGGTCAAAGTTGATCCCGTGACCGGAAATCACATTGAATCACAGCTTTTACGGAAAAACCATGCAAAAGTGGCTTATGACACCGCAAATTTAGAAATCAAAGAACTTGCAAAACGAGATTAATCGAGTACGAGAATTCCGTAAGGTGCGAGCGTGAGTTGAGCACCTGCGGATTTTATTTTTGCTGTTGATTTGCCGTTTACAGATAACTGTCCGATGGTTTTAGTGATACCCAAATTGGAATTTAAGGTGAGTTGCTGCTTTTCGGAAGAAAAATTGATTGCAATATAAATGCTGCTGCCGTTATAGGTCTTTTTCAAAATGGCGACCGAATTAATGGGGCTTTGCAAAATCTCGACTGTTCCACGGGCGATTTCCGGGCATTCGGCGCGCAGTTTCATGGCGGCTTTATAATAGTTCAGAATTGAATTTTTATCTTTCTCCTGATCTTTGACAGAGGGGAACGAGTATTTAACCGAAGTCGCTCCGGGCGGGGGCTTTGTCGTCTTGTCTTCGGTCGTCCAAAGCATACCTATGCGCTTATTCGGATCATTGCCCGTCCCTTTCATACCGATCTCATCACCGTAATAGACGAAAGTGCCTCCCGGCAGGATGGAGAGCAGACCCGCGGCGAATTTAATTTTGGTCTCATCCGTCCCTAAAAAGCCCGCGCTTCGAGCCAGATCATGATTATCGAGAAACGGTGAGATGATTACATCGCCGAGCGAATTTTGCAATGTCGTCAGCGCATCACAATAAATCGAAGCCGCTTTTTCGGGCTTTGAAGAATTGACCGCAGCCGCGAGATAGCCGTCGGTATTTGCCGTCGGAAAACAAAACAGCGAATCGACGCCGCTTCTGTAATAAGTTTGAATGGTGGTGAGCACGCTCCAAACCTCACCGACGACAAAACTGCCGGGCTTGACGGTCTTGGCTTCGGTATTGAGCCAACCGAGAAAATCGACGCTCTTTTGCTGATCGTCGGTATAATAGCTCGTGCAGGCGTCCAGCCGGAAGCCGTCCGCGCCCATGTCGTTGAGCCAAAAATCCATGATCTTTTCAATCTCGGCACGGACTTCCCCGCTTTCAAGATTCAAGTCAGGCATACCGGACTGGAAACGACCTTCATAATACAACATATCGCTCAATTCATGGTAACCGACGGAGGGTTTATCGCTCCAGTTATACCAGCCGTGATAAGGCGAATTGACGTCTTTTGCGGCGATAAACCATTGATTTTCACTCGAGGTGTGATTGACCGGCAGATCGATGATCACCCGGATGCCGCGCTTATGCGCCTGTTCGACCAGCGTTTGAAAATCGGCATTGGTGCCGTATTGGCTGTCAATGGTGTAATAATCGGCGACATCGTATTTATGATAGGATGGCGACTGCATGATCGGCATCAGCCAGATGCCGTTAAAGCTCATGTCTGCGATGTAGTCGAGTTTTTCGGTCACACCGTTCAAGTCGCCGATGCCGTCGCCGTTTGAGTCATAAAACGAATAGACGAAAATCTCATACCAATTGCGGTAATCGTCGTCAGGAGCACTGACCGGTTTTGCAGAACAGCCGGACAAGGATAGCAAGATCATCATACATACAAGTACTATAGAAATAAGCTTTTTCATCATAATCATCGTTCCTCCAATCCGATCTAATGCAAAAAATCCCCGCGGCAATCAGTCGGCGGGGATTTTATCATTCATTTAAATTGCGGTGTCCGTGGATTTTACCCGGGAGCTGCGTTTTTTTTCTGAGGCGGGAATCCGAATGACTTGAGGTGTGCGGGAGGTGTCATGTTCAACCTTAATGCGGCTCTTACCCTCGACGCAGTCCTTTGTCACAATCACTTTGCTGATCGTGTGGTCGGACGGAACTTCGTACATCGGTGTTGCAAGGACATTTTCCACAATGGAACGCAGCCCGCGTGCACCGGTGCGGCGTTCAACCGCTTTATCCGCAATCGCGGCGAGTGCGTCTGTTTCGAATTCGAGCTCGACATTATCCAATTTGAAAAGTTGAATAAACTGTTTGACGATAGCGTTTTTCGGCTCGGTTAAAATTCGGATGAACGAATTGCGGTCAAGCGCTTCAAGCGTAGAGATAACCGGCATACGTCCAACAAGTTCCGGTATCAGGCCATATTTAATCAAATCCTGCGGAATCACTTGAGCCAGCAACGCGTCATAACCCTCGCTTTTTTTATTTAAGATGTTTGCATTAAAGCCCATTGAGGTGCTGTTTACACGGCGTTCGATGATCTTTTCGATGCCGTCAAACGCTCCGCCGCAGATGAACAGTATATTGGTTGTGTCGATTTGGATAAACTCCTGCTGCGGGTGTTTTCTGCCGCCGGTCGGGGGTACATTCGAGACGGTGCCTTCGAGAATTTTGAGTAAAGCCTGCTGCACACCCTCACCTGAGACGTCGCGGGTGATTGAAGTGTTCTCGCTCTTTCGGCTGATCTTGTCGATCTCGTCGATATAGATGATACCTTTTTCAGCCAGTTCGACATCGTAATCCGCCGCTTGAATCAAGCGAAGCAAGATGTTCTCTACGTCCTCGCCGACATAACCGGCTTCTGTCAGGGTTGTAGCGTCTGCGATTGCAATCGGGACTTTCAACTTGCGTGCCAGCGTCTGAGCCAAAAAGGTCTTGCCGACGCCGGTCGGTCCGAGCAGCAAAATATTGGACTTTTGCAGTTCAATATCGCTCTCACCGCGCAGGAAGATGCGTTTATAATGGTTATACACCGCGGTCGACAGAGTCTGTTTGGCGCTTTCCTGCCCGATCACATATTCATCGAGATAAGATTTGATCTCCATCGGCTTGGGCAACGGTTCACCGCCGTCGCGGATGGTCGGTTTTTTGGTGCTTTCGTTAATCTCGCCGTTGATGAGATTGTGGCAGAGCGTGATGCATTCATTGCAAATATAAACGCCCGGGCCTGCGATGATTCGATCGACTTCCTGAGTGCTGCGGTTGCAAAACGAACAGCGCGGAAGTTTCGGGTCTTCGAATTTCGGCATGTTCCCTCCGTCCGGCTTATCGTTTAACCATGACCTTGTCGATCAAGCCGTATTCCAACGCCTGTTGTGCCGTCATAAAGTTATCTCTGTCGGTGTCGCGGGCGATAACTTCAATCGGTTTTCCGGTGCGCTCGGCGAGAATTCGATTAATGTTCTCACGGGTGCGCAAAATGTGTTCGGCATGGATTTTGATATCTGAGGCCTGACCCTGTGCGCCGCCTGCCGGCTGATGGATCATGATCTCGCTGTTCGGCAGCGCAAAGCGCTTGCCTTTCGCGCCGGCCGCAAGTAAAAACGCACCCATGCTGGCCGCCATGCCGATGCAGATGGTCGAGACGTCGCATTTGACAAACTGCATGGTATCGTAGATTGCAAAACCCGCGGTGACTGATCCGCCCGGGCTGTTGATATACAATTGAATATCCTTTTCGGGATCTTGTCCCTCAAGATACAGCATTTGCGCCACCACGAGGCCGGCTGTCACTTCGTTAACTTCTTCGCCCAGCATGATGATGCGGTCGTTGAGAAGCCGCGAATAGATGTCGAAACTGCGCTCACCGCGCGAGGTTTGTTCAATGACCATTGGGACCAAACTCATACGAATACCTCCATCGTTCGTTCTCTCTATTTTTAACGTTCCCGCTTTGGGTTATTCCGCCTTTTCCGCTGCAGGTTCTTTCTCCGCAGTTTCTTTTTTGGCCGCGGTCTTCTTTGCCGGGGCTTTTTTGGGCTTTTCTTCGGTTTTCTTCTCTTCGGCGGGTTTCAGAATAGCCGAGTTTTTGACGAATTCATACGCTTTCAACGTCTTCATATCTTCTCGCATATCCTCAGCGGTGACGACCTTTTTCAATTCGTCGACGTTTCGGCCGTATTTTTCAGCTTCTTTGACAAACTCGGCTTCGATCTCTTCGTCGGTGACTTTGATTTTCTCGAGTTCCGCGATCTTTTCAAGTGCAAGCGTGCTCTTGACACGAGATTCACCCTGTTTTCTGAATTGAGCGCGCAGCTCATCGATGCCCATTCCTGTCAGCTGCATATAGTGTTCGAGCGAGATGCCCTGCATACGCATCCGGTATTCAAAATCCTGCATGGCTTTATCTGCGGCGGTATCGTACATGACCTCCGGAATGTTGCCTTTGACCAGTTCGCAAAGCTTTTCGGTAACAGCGATGCCGACAGCTTCGTCGGCTTTATCGTTTTTGGTCTTTTGCAGCCGCTCGCGGACGGATTTTTCGTATTCTGCTACGGTGTTGAATTCGCTGACGTCTTTGACAAATTCATCGTCAAATTCGGGAATTTCCTTCTTTTTAACCTCGTGCAGTTTTGTCTTAAAGACGGCTTTTTTTCCGGCTAGCTGCTCGGCGCCGTATTCGTTCGGGAACTCGACGTTGACATCGAATTCATCGCCAGCGATATGTCCGATAATTTGATCCTCAAAGCCCGGTATAAATGCGCCTGAGCCGATGGTGAGGTCATATTTTTCCGATTTTCCGCCCTCAAACGCTTTGCCGTCGACAAACCCCTCAAAAGCAATCGACGCAATGTGTCCGTTTTCGGCTTTGCCGTCGACGGTCAGCATGCGGGAACCGCGCTCACGCGCTTTATCGATTTCGGCTTTTATTTCATCTTCTGTGACTTCAACCGAGGGTTTTTCAACTTCAATGCCCTTGTATTCGCCGACTTCGACGATCGGTTTCGTCCAGAGCACAGCCTTGAACTCTACGCCTTCTTTGCCGATAGATTCGATATTGAGTTCGGGGCGGGAAACGGCGATCAGCTCTGCTTCGCTGACGGCATCCTCTACCGCTTTAGGATACAGCGCGTTGAAAGCGGTCTCATAAAAAGCGCCCTGTCCGTAATATTGTTCAAGTAATTTTCTCGGTGCTTTGCCTTTGCGAAATCCCGGGATTGCCATCTTGTTGCGGTCCTTGAGATAGGCCTTGTCTGTGGCCTCGGCAAAAGTCTGCGCATCGATTGTAATTGTCAGCTCGTATTTGTTGTTTTCGAGCATGGTTTTGGTCTTCAGCATAGTCGCCCTCCTAAAAGCGGTAAATCTTATTAATTATATCATAACAACCCCTAAAAAACAATAGAAAACGCCAATATTTTACCTCTCCGGAAAAAGCAATTGGACTTTTCGGGTGATTGTGGTAGAATATCATCATCTTGCATCTGGAGGATTAGCCGTGCGCGAGTTTACTATCAATCAAAATGACGCCGGACAGCGGCTCGATAAGTTCATCACGAAAGCGGTTCCGAAACTGCCGTCTTCCCTGCTATATAAATATATCAGGATTAAACGAATCAAAGTCAACGGCAAGCGCGCTGAAGAGATGCAAAAACTCGTCAAAGGCGATTCGGTGCAGCTTTATGTCAACGACGAATTTTTTGAACAAAGCGAATCTCCGCTTGATTTCATGAACACCACCGACGATGTTCGGGTGGTCTATGAAGATGAGAACATTTTAATTGCTGACAAGCCCGCCGGACTTCTTTGTCACAGTGATGAAAGCGAGAGCCGCCATACACTGATCAATAAAATCCTTCTTTATCTAAATCATAAAAAAGAATATATCCCCGAAAATGAAAACAGTTTTACACCGGCACTTTGTAATCGGATTGATCGAAATACTTCCGGCCTTGTGATCGCCGCAAAGAACGCCGATACGCTCCGAATCATGAGCGAGAAGATTAAGGAGCGCGAAGTTAAAAAGTATTATAAATGCGCTGTTTTCGGAAAGTTTAATGCGCTTTCGGGAGAGTTGCGCTCGTATCTGACCAAAGACGGAGATAACAATTTGGTCAGCGTCTCGATTCAGCAGACCCCGGGGGCCGTGAGCGCGGTGAGCAAATATAAGGTGCTGAAGACAACCGGAGAACTTTCATTGCTCGAAGTTGAGCTGGTTACGGGCAGAACCCACCAAATCCGCGCGCAGTTTGCCGATGCCGGTCATCCGCTGCTCGGCGACACCAAATACGGAAACGCCGCCAGAAGCAAACCGTACGGTTACAGCTGGCAGGCGTTATACGCTTATAAAATCAAGTTCGATTTTACAAAAGATTCAGGGGTTCTGCAATATCTAAATCAAAAAACCATTGAACTTCCTCCGTCGGAATTCGAACGCTTATTCTTTTGATTTTTCGCGTCTCCTGATTACAAGCGGTTTCTCGGTCCCTTTGAGAAGTCGCTTGATGTTTTCTTTGTGCATGATCACGACAAGAATGGCAATCAAAGCGGCAGCCGAAGTGAAAAAAATCCAATTCGGGTCGTTTGTAAGTGTTAAAAATACATAGTTTATAATCGGGAGCGCAATCGCCGCTGAGATCGACGAGATGGAGATAATATGAGTAAACGTGAACACCAACAAAAAGATTGCCAGCGCAAGCAAACAGATTGTCGGATTGATCGCGAGCATCATTCCTGTCGCGGCCATAACGCCCTTCCCGCCCTTGAATTTAAACCAAACCGGGAACAGGTGTCCGACCACTGCAAAAATGCCGCCGATATAGCCCGCAAAAAAAACTTCCTTACCTGTAAAATAGGAAAATAGGGCGTTTGCCGCAAGTACTGAAACGACCGCTTTCCCGAGATCCCCGAGCAATGTCAGTACCGCAGCCGGAGCGCCTACACAGCGCAGGACATTGGTCATACCTGCATTTTTACTTCCGACTGTACGGATGTCTTTCTTGATGAACGCTTTGCTGACGGGTACCGCAAAACAGATGCTGCCGAGCAGATAACCGACTAACGCCGAAAGTGCGCCGGCAATAAGATATTTAGCCATTTTCTCACCCCTTTTGTTAAGCCTATTTATTACCGTCCCCGCGTCGCGGATCGTCCCGGTGTCACGGATTATCGCCGCGTTCACGGATGATCATTTTAACTGGTGTTCCTTCCAAACCGAAGGTCGCGCGAATCTGGTTTTCAAGATAACGCTGATAAGAGTAGTGAAACAACTCCGCGTTATTGCAAAAACAGACAAATGTCGGCGGGCGAACCGAGGCCTGGGTCATATAATAGATTTTCAACCGGCGGCCTTTATCCGTAGGCGGCTGGACACGCGCTGTAGCATCGGCAAGCAAATCGTTTAAAACACCTGTCGAGATGCGCATGCTGTTTTGATCATTGACGTATTTGATCAGTTCAAACAACCGGTCCACACGCTGACCGGTCTTGGCCGAGATAAAGACATAAGGTGCATAAGACATAAAGGCAAACGCGACATCGAGGTCTTTACGGAATTTGTCCATCGTATAGGTGTCTTTTTCGATGATATCCCATTTGTTGACCACGATGATGCAGCCCTTGCCCGATTCGTGCGCGAGTCCGGCGACTTTGGTGTCCTGCTCGGTGGCGCCTTCGGTTGCGTCAATCATGATCAAACAGACGTCGGCCCGTTCGACAGCCATCTGACAGCGAAGGACGCTGTATTTTTCGATCTGGTCATAGACGCGGGCCTGTCTGCGCAATCCGGCGGTGTCGATAAAGGTATATTTGCCCTCGCTGTTTTCCACAACAGAATCCAGTGTGTCGCGCGTTGTCCCGGCGGCATCGCTGACAATCGCCCGTTCTTCTCCGGCGAGGCGGTTGAGTAATGAGGATTTGCCTGTATTCGGCTTTCCGATGATCGCAACTTTAATTGAGTCGTCTTCCTGTTGCTCGTCATCCTGCGTTCCTAAATGCTCATAGACAGCGTCCAGCAAATCACCGGTGCCGTGCCCGTGTGTGCCCGAAACCGGATAGAGATCGCCGAGCCCAAGATTATAGAATTCATATAATTCGGTCGGCGCTGCGCCGATATAATCGCACTTACTGACGGCGAGCAGGATCGGTTTTCCGCTGATGCGCAGTTTTGCGGCAACGTCCTTATCGGCGGCAGTAACTCCCGCGGTCAGATCGGTCAGGAAAATAATCAGATCGGCGCGCTCAATGGCAATTTCGGCCTGGGTGCGCATTTGGAAAAACATATCGTCACTGTTGGCCATTTCGATTCCGCCGGTATCAACCAATAAAAACTTTTTGCCGCGCCACTCGCAGTCGGCATAAATACGGTCGCGGGTCACGCCCGGTGTATCCAACACAATTGAGACCCGTTTTCCGACGAGCTTGTTAAACAGTGTGGATTTTCCGACATTCGGGCGACCTACAATCGCCACCGTTTTTTTAGCCATTTTTTCCTCCGATTATGAATTGTCTCACCAACTCCGCGCCGTCATTCTGCACAATTTTTATTTTTATTTTCAGGCGTTTTTCTAAATCTTCAACGCTGATATCATCCAAAAAGACATCAGTCTTATGTTTAAACATGTTTTCACAGAGCAGCAGAGCCGAAAAATCACTCACGTCCCCCGCCCCGTTTGCTACATCTTCTCCGCCGAGTAATCCCGTGACCGTCACATATCCGCCGAACAGATGATTCTTTGCCATCCGCACGGCATGTGTCATTGAACATTTTGCGTTTAAAGCGTTTACCAGCTCAATCATCGTCGGATAAGCGGCCTCGCCGGTTATAATCAAACAACGCTCAGGGTTTGTAATGTTTTGTACATTTTCCAAGGCCTTATAGAACTGATCTTTTAACAACGTCAGCATGCCCACGCCGTTTTCGAGCTGATAATAATCCTCGTAAAACTCGGGCGGCGGAAGCGATCTTTGGGCGATCAGATAAAACTCGTCTGCTGATGCAATGATCCGGCTGCCACGCTCTTTCAAGGATCTTTCAGCGACGATTTCGGTGTAATCCACTACTGCTTGGGCTTCGGTTTTTTTAAACGGCCTGAGCGGATATAAGTCCTCTCGGTGTCCGGTTAAGCCGACCGGAATGACCGCAATCGAACAGATATTATGAAATAAAAGCAAGTCCTTCACGCTTTTTTCAAGCGCTTTACCGTCGTTGATGTCCGGGCAGAGTACCAGTTGAAAATTCATCTCGATACCGGCTTTGTCAAACTGATCAAGATATTTCAGTACTTCGCCGGCATTCGGATTTTTCATCATCTTCACACGCAGTTCAGGATCGGTGGTGTGCACCGAGATATTAATCGGAGAAAGGCGCATTCGGCAGATTTTATCTGCTTCTTCATCGGTCAGGTTGGT
>DAOPZJ010000035.1:0-4415 GCA_035353335.1 Oscillospiraceae bacterium
AAACAACCTTTCAGCCAGCTTTGCGATTGCCGCTTCGTTTTTGGGATTCGGTGCTTTCGCGGCTTTCTTCAATATCCATTGTTCGGTATGAGCGCTGCGCTCATCCGGCATCAATTCCCGAATTTCGCCGAGTGTCTCCATCTCGATAAACTTGTCGTTGGTATAAGTCTCAAACGACATGCCGTGATCGGGGTAATTCACGTGCTTATTATGTGTAAATTTCTTGATAAACGCAGTGCCGTTGTGAATATAAGCGGCTCTTCCGATGGTGTTGTTAATTCCGAACTTAAACGGGCCGTCCGTTGTCCCTTCAACGCTGCGTAAAGTGATATAATCTTTACCCCAATTGACACGGCTATCGGCCATATTGGTATACGGCCAAAGTTCCAACGTACGGTTGGAGAGAAATCCCGTCTGTTCTTTGGGCTGCGGGACGATTTCAAGGCCGTTCGGCGCGAGCACGGAAAGCGCCCAGACCGCGATTTTACGGATGCCGCCGCTGCGGTTGTCGATGATATTGTTCACGGTGACGATCGGCTTTTTATTGTCCACGACAAGTTCCAACGTGAATTGAAGTCCGAGTGTCGCTGCCATTTTCGGTTCAAAAGTAAATTTGTTTCCTTCGGCAGCCCATTTGATCGGTTCGTCCTCGGGTATATAGGAGTATGGATATTCCTCCGGTGAAAACCAGATGCGGTGTCCGCCGAAAATCCGCCAGCACTTGTTTTTGCCGAACGCGGCTTCAAATACCGGATCACTCTTTCCAACGATGACATTGCGGTTGACGTCGTTGAACATGACGTTCTGACCGTCGGTAAGCGCGAGATAGATAACGCGCGGGCCGATATCAACGGTAACTTTGATATCGACAGCGCCGTTTGTAATTGCAACGACTTTGCCGTAATTTTTATATTCTTCGATTTGATAAGTAACAGCCATAATTTATCCCTCCGTGTTGTAATAAGTTTATTATAACGCAAAAAAGCGCTTAATTCAAGTGATTAACTCACAAAATGACCGAAGGCGTGGCGCGGAAATCATCAATCGCTTTAGAGGGGTCGGGTAAGCAAAGTGCATAAATCAAACCAGCTTTCGCTTCCTGTTCAAAGGCCTCCGCGCACCTCGAATCATCGGCGAATTTGGAACTCTTGGTGTAGATCGGTAAACCGCGCTCTGCAGCCTTTTTGATCAACTCGCTCCCTCTTTTATTAAAAGCAAGGGGACGAATATAGGGAACCGGAGAGTTTTGAAGTGAAGCGTTCGTCCCGAGATAAGCGTTAATAATAATACGACGGATCCGAGCATGAGTAAATCTTTTTGACTTTACAGAGTCGTAAAGTGTCTTCAAATCCGAAGCCGATTTCGCTGCTGCAAGAATCCGGTTTTCAAGACCTTCCGAGACATCCGGAACAGCTTTCAATTCCTCTAAAGACATCGTGCGCAGTTTGGCGATAATACCGCGTTCGATCCTTTTGAGAGAAGCCGGAGCAAGCCCGTCCGCAATCGCTTTATCAAGTAAAGAAGCCATTTTATTTGGGATAAATGGCTTATATTCGCCACCTGATAGAATCAATTCCCGAATCTTTGAAGCCGAGGCAAACCCGCCTTCCGCTTCTTGTATGTCATGACCTGCTCCGATCCGTTTTACCGCAATATATTGACAGTCCGGAATCATTTTTTCGGTAGCTTTGATATATTCGATTGCGAGAGAGTTGTTAGCGCCTAATAGGATATAACTGTAAAGTCCGGCGGCTTTCGTGACAGCTTTCGGATAATTTACGCCTTTTGCAATGAACTCTTTCAACTTCAAATTAAACTCATCGCCGGAAAAATATTCGGCTGTTGATTTGAGCAGTTCTCCGTCTCCGCATTCACAGCCGAAACCGATGGCATCCACACCGAGCCGGGCCATGATCCCTACAGACGCTTCGGCAAAGCGCTGTGCGCTTGCGACAGCCAATGCGCTCGGGAGCTCGACGACCAAATCAACGCCGTTTTCAACAGCCGCACGTGCCCGCAGCCATTTATTGCAGATTGCTGGTTCTCCGCGCTGCACAAAGTTGCCGCTCATCACGGCGATGATCGTGTCAGCGCCGTTTTTGCGCAGTTCGTTTAATTGATAAACGTGCCCATTGTGAAGGGGATTATATTCCGCCGTGACGCCGCAGATCATGGTGTGCTCCCGTTCTTTAGAAATTTTGGCTTGAAAACGAAGCGGTTTTGTAGTATCATGGAGTAGGCGCTCGAAAGAGCATCTTTTTGTGAAATGGGTTCGAAAAGCCTCATTTTGTGATTATAACATTTTTAACAAAAAATCAAAACACCAGCGGAGGGTAATCGGATGAAAATTTTGGTGATCAATGCCGGGAGCTCGTCGATGAAGTTTCAACTCATCGATATGACAAATGAATCGGTATTGGCAAAAGGAATCTGCGATCGCGTCGGGATCGACGGAACATACAAACAAAAGAATGCAGACGGAAGAACCTACGAGGCAAAGATACCAATGCCGACACATGCAGACGCATTTGAGGTGCTTGTCAAGTCACTTTCACAGGGCGAGTGCAAGGTCATCAACGATATCTCCGAAATCACCGCGGTTGGACATAGGATCGTGCACGGCGGCGAAAAATACAGTCATTCCGTTCGGGTCGACGAGACGGTCATTAACGACATAGCGGCGTTGTCCGAACTCGCACCGCTCCATAATCCGGGCGCGGTTCAGGGAATCCGCGGCTGCCTGAAGGTTTTCGGCGGTAAGTTGCCTCAGGTTGTGGTTTTCGATACCGCCTTTCACCAGACCATGCCGCCTCAGGCCTACTTATATCCGATTCCTTACGAGTATTACGAAAAATATAAAATCCGCCGTTACGGTTTTCACGGAACTTCCCATCAATTCGTCTCCGAACGCTGCGCGCAGCTGATGGGCAAAGACATCGGTAAATTGAAAATTGTGACCTGCCATCTTGGCAACGGCTCGTCGGTGACGGCGGTATCGGGTGGGAAATCGGTCGATACCACGATGGGAATGACGCCGCTCGAAGGCGTCATGATGGGCTCTAGAAGCGGTTCCATCGATCCCTCGATCGTCACCTATCTGCAGAGAAAAGAAAATTTGACCCCCGATGAAATGGACTTTATTCTGAATAAAAAGTCCGGAATTTTAGGGCTCGGCGGAGTCTCGAGCGACGACCGCGACAATCGCGCGGCGGCGGAGCAAGGAAATATGCGCACCAAGCAGGCCAGAGAAGTTCAGATACTCAGCATTAAAAAGGCGCTTGCGGCGATGGCGGCGAGTATGGGCGGTTTGGACGCGGTGGTTTTTACCGGTGGAATCGGTGAAAACGTCGAATCATTCCGTATCGGCGTCTGTGATGGGTTGGATTATATGGGCATCAAACTTGACATCGAGAAAAACGAAAAAACCCTGTACGGTGCAGAAGGAGAGATTTCCGCACCGGACAGCAAAACCCGCGTATTCGTCATTCCGACCAATGAGGAACTGGTCATCGCAAGAGATACGATGCGGCTTTCAAAATAATCACACTTCGGCAGATTTCGGCAGTTTAGACTTTACAAGTGTTCGGAAATCGTGTAGAATAAATTCAGCAGAAGAAGGGGGTGTTCGATTGCAGTTACCCAAATATCGAAGAGTGATCATCAAGATCAGCGGAGAGGCGCTTGCGGGCAGCCGAAACGGAGGAATCGACCGGGATACTCTGGAAAAGGTCTGCGCGAGCGTTAAAAAATGCCACGAGTTGGGCGTCCAGATCGGAATTGTAGTCGGTGGGGGAAACTTTTGGCGCGGCAGAAGCAGCGAGCGCATGGAGCGCACACGCGCCGATCACATCGGCATGATGGCCACGGTCATGAACTCCCTTGCAATGGCGGACGCGCTCGAACAACTCGGTCTGGAAGTACGCGTACAAACCGCGTTGGAGATGCGAGCCATTGCCGAGCCCTATATCAGAAACCGCGCGGTTCGGCATTTTGAAAAAGACCGCATCGTCGTTTTCGGATGCGGAACCGGAAATCCTTTCTTTTCGACCGATACGGCGGCATCATTGCGAGCTGCCGAAGTCGGAGCCGAGGTGATCTTAAAGGCGACAAACACCGACGGCGTTTATGACTGCGATCCCAAAATCAATCCGAACGCAAAAAAATATGATGTTGTCTCGATGTCCGAGGTATTGGCAAAAGAGTTGAATTTTATGGATGCGACGGCTGCTGCTATGTGCAAAGAAAATAAAATACCGGTTGTCGTGTTTAACATCAGCGACACGGAAAATATTTACAAGGCAATTATCGGTGAGATCGTCGGAACGGAAGTTACTTGCGATTAATTCTTTGATATAATTAAGAAAGGCAGTGTGAGATATGAACGATAACATTAAAAGCGGCGAAGACAAAATGAA
>DAOPZJ010000035.1:4515-27850 GCA_035353335.1 Oscillospiraceae bacterium
GAAAGGCAGTGTGAGATATGAACGATAACATTAAAAGCGGCGAAGACAAAATGAAAAAGACCGTTTTGACTCTTGAAAGTGAGCTCGCGACCATCCGTGCAGGCCGTGCAAATCCTGCTGTGCTTGACAAAATCACTGTGGATTACTACGGCGTTCCCACTGCAATCAACCAGATGGCCGCAATTTCCGTCGCTGAAGCGAGAATTCTTGTCATCCAGCCCTGGGACGCTTCGTTGTTGAAAAACATCGAAAAGGCCATCCAAACTTCCGATATCGGCATCAATCCCAATAACGACGGCAGAGTCATAAGAATCGTTTTCCCGCCGCTTACCGAGGACCGCCGCCGTGATCTCGTCAAACAGATTGCAAAATATGCCGAAGAAAGCAAAATCGCCGTGCGAAATATCCGCCGCGATGTGATGGAAAAACTCAAAGCGCAAAAAAAGACCTCGGAGATCACCGAAGACGATTTTGATGACTGCGAAAAAGAAGTCCAGGATCTCACCGAGAAATATTGCAAACAGGTCGACGATATCGTCACTAAAAAAGATAAAGAACTCATGGAGCTATAAATTAATCCCCCCTCCGAATGAGGGGGACTTGTTTATGACACGGAAAGTGATATGAAAGAATCAAATGAAACTATATCGGCAAAAATGCCGAAGCATGTGGCTATCATTATGGACGGAAACGGCCGGTGGGCCAAAGCCCGAGCGCTGCCGCGCAGCGCAGGCCATGCGGCAGGGAGTCAAAACTTTCGCAAAATCGCACGGTATGCCGATAAAATCGGAATCAAATACTTAACATTGTATGTTTTTTCGACCGAGAACTGGTCGCGCCAGCAGCAGGAAGTAGACGCTCTGATGCAGCTGTTTGAAGCCTATATGAAAGAAGCAATCTCGGACTTTGCCAAAGACAACATCATCGTAAATTTTTTAGGTGATCGGACACCGTTCAGCGATAAGCTGAAAAAACTGATGGCTGATGTCGAGGCTCTGAACAAGGGTAAAGACGGAATGCGGATGAATCTTGCGATGAATTACGGCGGAAAAGCCGAAATTCTGCACGCCGCCCGTCTGCTTGCGAGCGAGGTGAAGAACAATAAATTGATGCCCGAAAGCATCAATGAACAGACATTTGAGCGGTGTTTGTATACAGCCGGTCAGCCGTCCGTCGATCTTTTGATTCGTACCGGCGGAGATATGCGGATCTCGAATTTTTTGCTTTGGCAGGCCGCTTATGCGGAAATTGTCGTCTGTAAAAAATTCTGGCCGGATTTCTCGGAATATGATCTTGACCATGCTGTTGAAGAATACGGAAAGCGGGATCGGAGATTCGGCGGAGTAAAATAAAAGAGGGAACAGGGAATCATGAAGAAGCGGGTTGTCACATCAATCGTTTTAATCATTACAATCGGCGCGGCGTTTTATTTAACGACTATTGTCGGATGGGTACTTGACGTCGTCATGTACCTGCTTGCAATGCTTGCTGTTTACGAATGTCTGAAAGTCATGAAGCTGCTCCGTTTAAAACTACTTTCTCTGGTTTGTTTTGCCTATCCTACAGCGGTTTCCGCGGTGATTTTAACCCAAAACAACGGCCGGATTACCGACTGCGCAATTATCATGTTGGTTCTGTTGATGTTTCTGGCGGTTATTTATCGAAGCAGCGACCGCGCAAAATTCTCCGCAGTCGCACTCGCCGGTTTATTTTCGGTCTATGTCACAACCGGATTTTCGGCGATCACTCAACTCCAAAAGCAAAACCAGCCAGGCGCCGGTGCGGTTTTGGCAGCTGTAATTATACTCGGAACCTGGGCGGCAGACGTCGGCGGATGGCTGTTCGGCATTACAATGGGAAAACATAAACTCTGCCCGGCCATCAGCCCAAAAAAGACCGTTGAGGGTCTTGTCGGTTCATTGTTTTTTTCGGAAATGGCGTTTGTCGGTCTGGCATTTCTCTCAAGGCTGATTTTTCCGACGCAACCGCTCAATTGGGCGGTATTTGCTGTTATAGCGCCGATCGCGGCGATTTTTGAACTTATGGGCGATTTAACCGCTTCGGTGCTGAAACGGGAGCACAATGTCAAAGATTTCGGCACCATTGTAGTCGGACACGGAGGGATCATGGACAGATTCGACGGAGTCCTGATGACATCAATCCTCTTTGCAATGACATCCCGATTTATAAACTTCTTTGGTTGAGCTGAAAGGATAACGATTTGAAACTGACGATACTCGGGAGCACCGGCAGCATCGGCACACAGGCACTCTGTGTCGCAAAGAAAAACGGATATGAAATTTCTGCGCTTGCCGCCGAAAAAAATGTCGAAACGGCGGAACAACAGGCAAGAGAATTTCGTCCGAAAGTATTTGTCCTACGTGACGAAAAAGCCGCCGCTGATTTAAGAACCCGTCTTCGGGATATGGATGTCAAAGTATGGGGCGGGGATGAATCCGTCTGCGAAGTTGCGCAAAATTTTGGGGACACTGTTTTAAACGCCATTGTCGGGATTGCCGGTCTGCGTCCGACCATGGCGGCACTTGTAAAAGGCCGCCGTCTGGCTTTGGCAAATAAGGAGAGCTTAGTCACCGGCGGAGAATTGGTAATGAAACGCATTTTTGAAACGGGCTGCGAGTTGATACCGGTCGACAGCGAGCATAGCGCCATTTTTCAATGCATCGTCGGCAGTAAGAACCCGATTAGCAAAATCATTCTTACCGCATCGGGCGGGCCGTTTTTCGGCAAAAGCAGAGCGGAACTTTCGAATATTACAGCAGCGCAAGCCTTAAACCATCCTACCTGGAGTATGGGGAAGAAGATCACAATCGACTGTGCGACGATGATAAACAAAGGCCTTGAAGTCATTGAGGCCTATTGGTTGTTCGGCGTAAAAACGGAACAAATTCAAATTGTGATTCACCGAAACAGCATCGTCCATTCGGCGGTCATCTTTAAAGATCATTCCGTCATTGCGCAGATGGGCCTTCCGGATATGCGTCTGCCGATTCAGTATGCGCTGACCTATCCGGAACGCCGTGATTTCGACGGAGAACCGCTCGATTTAGCCAAGATCGGAAGTCTTTCATTTGCCGAACCCGATTATGTGACTTTTCCTGCGCCGCTTGTCTGTAAAAAAGCCCTTGCTTTGGGCGGTACTTCGGCAACGGTCGCAAACGGCGCAAACGAAGCCGCAGTGTCGCTGTTTTTAAATTACAAAATCGGATTTTTACAGATTGCCGATTTGGTACAGGAGGCCGTGGAACGAATAAAACCCACGCCGATTCATACACTTGAAGAGATTTTCGACGCGGACAGTGAGGCCAAGGAATTTGTCCGTGAAAGGGCGGAACACGCGGGAGGATAAAGAATTTGAATATTGTTTGGCAAATCATCATCGCTCTGCTGGTGCTCGATCTGCTCATCGTCATTCATGAGCTCGGGCATTATACAGCAGCACGCATTTTCAAAATAAAAATCGACGAATTCTCTATCGGCATGGGGCCGAGGCTGCTTAAAATTAAAGGGAAACACAATCTTTTTTCGCTCAAGGCCTTTCCGATCGGCGGCAGCGTCATTATGGAAGGCGAGGATGAGGACAGCTGCGATCCCGATGCGTTTTGCAATAAAAAAGCATGGAAACGATTTATCGTAATCATCGCAGGCGCATTGATGAATCTGTTACTTGGACTGATTTTAACGACAATTCTGGTTCTCGGCGAAAAAGCGCTCCCATCCCGCACTGTCGATAAGTTTTTTGATGATGCCGTCAGCGTGACATCCGGATTACAAACCGGAGATGAGTTGCTCGATATCGATGGAACGCATATCTCAATTTATTCCGATGCGATATATGCGATCATGCGCAACCAGACCGGAAATGCAACGATTATCGTCCGGAGAAACGGTGAAAAAATTACGCTTGAAGATGTCAAGTTCGCCACGGAGGAAGTCGGGAAAACTACAGTCAGCAAACGCGATTTCTATTTTACTGCTGAGCCTAAAACCTTCGGAAACGTCGTTAACCATAGTTTTTACGGTACGATTTCTCTTGTTAAGGTGGTCTACCAGTCGATATATGACATTGCAAGGGGCAAATACAGCGCTTCAGAAGTCAGCGGGCCGGTGGGGACAGTGAAGGTAATCGGGGAAGCAGCTTCACAAGGCCTTGATTCGTTGATTTATCTTGCCGCTTTCATCACGGTTAACTTAGGCGTGTTCAACTTACTGCCGCTGCCCGCACTCGATGGCGGCCGTTTGATTTTTATTCTGATTGAAATTATTGTCAGGAAACCGGTTCCGAAAAAATATGAGAGTATGATCCATTTTATCGGATTCGGATTATTGATTTTATTGATTATCCTGGTCACTTTCAATGATATCAAATCCTTAGTAACGTGAAATGCTTTTATCATCTTAAATATTTATAAGGATTTAAAATTATGCGCAGGATTTGCAAAACGATCAAAGTCGGAAAAACGGCTGTAGGCGGAAACGAAAAAATAACCGTCCAATCGATGCTGAATGTTCATTATGACGATATCGAGGGAAATATCGCTCAGGCAAAACGGCTTGAGGGCGTCGGCTGTGATATCATCCGCATTGCGGTTCCGAACATGGAAGCGGTCAAAACGCTTGAAGCAGTCAAAACAGCCTGCTGTCTGCCGCTTGTCGCCGATATCCATTTCGACTATAAGCTTGCCGTCGAATCAGTTTTCGCCGGAGCCGACAAAATTCGAATCAATCCCGGAAATATCGGTTCAGACGAGCGTGTCAAGGCAGTGGCGGAATGCTGCCGTGCAAAGAACATCCCGATTCGCATCGGTGTTAATTCAGGCTCCCTCGGAAAAGATATTTTAAACCAATACGGAGGTCCGACTCCGCAGGCACTGGCACAGAGTGCATTATGCGAGATTAAATTGCTGGAACGTTTCGACTTTGATAATATCCTCATATCGGTAAAGTCGTCTGACGTAAAAACGACAGTCGAAGCCAATCGAATTTTAGCGATAAACTGCCAATACCCTTTGCATTTGGGCGTAACTGAAGCCGGGACCGAGGGGATATCGTCACTAAAGTCCGCTGCGGCAATCGGTTCGTTATTGCTTGACGGCATCGGCGACACGATTCGGGTCTCGGTCACAGGAGAACCAGAACGGGAAGTCGTTATCGGGAAAAACATTCTTACAGCTTTGGAGATGTCAAACCGTCCGACCATCATTTCCTGTCCTACTTGCGGCAGAACCAGAGGTCCGGTCGTTGAATACGCCGAAAAATTACATAAGTACTGCGCGGATATTGAAATCCCGCTGAAGATTGCGGTTATGGGCTGTGAAGTGAACGGTCCCGGCGAAGCCAAAAGCGCCGATATCGGGATGGCCTTCGGAAATGGCTGCGCAATCCTGTTCCGTAATGGGGAGACCGTTAAAAAGGGCGAGCAAAACGAGATTTTTAATTTGCTGATCAAGTATTTGGAGGATATAAAACATGGCCGCAACGCTGTCTGAGCTGTTCTTTGGAGCGGTTTCGGAGCCGATGGTCGCTTCAGGCGAAGTCAGAGGCCTTGAAATAGATAAAAAAGAAAGAATCATACGGCTTGAAGCCCTTTATTACGAATTGATTCCGCTGAAAGCGATTGAACGCGCACAGGAAGAATTGCGCGAATTCTATAAAATAAAATCCGTTCGAATCTCCCCTGTATTTCCCGCAGAATTGTTGAATAACGAATACTTAAGCGCCTTATGCGAAATGCTGCGGGACAAAATGGCAGTCGTAAACGGCTTTTTGGACGAGGCAAAATACAGCAGCGAAGGGAATATACTGGTCATTGAGCTTAAGTATGGCGGGAAAGAGCTGCTTGAAAAATCAGACTTTTCAAAGATTATTAAATCATCGGTATATAAAAGCTTCGGCGTTAATATAGAAGTGGAGTTTTCCGGCACGGTGGAAATCGACCGAAATTCAGGTGAATATGCTGATGCCGTCAAAACCCCGGAATTGCCGCCGATTGTCGTAAAACCGAAGGAATTGGCGCCGGCGGCACCATCCTCAGTGTCAATCAATTTGTTCAAACGCCCTGAAGAGCAGGCAATTGAGGAGACAGCCCGCAAAAAGACCGTATTTTTGGGGAAGAGAATTGCCGAATTGCCGGTTCCGATTTCCGAGGTTTATCAAAAACGGCTCAAAGAAAACATCGTAGTCGAAGGCGATGTGTTTTTAATTGATAAAAAACCGATCAAAGACGGCTCAATGGTGATTTTTAATTTTTTTATCACCGACGGCGGTTCATCGATCGGCTGTAAATTGTTTTTACGCAATTCCAAACTCGAGCTCGAGGATTTGATACAGGAAGGTCAGACTTTAAAAGTCAGCGGTAATGTGGAATTCGATGATTTTGCACAGCAGGAGTTGCTAATTCCGATCAACATTTGTCTGTCTGAAAAGAAGAAGGTCGTTGATAGTGCAGAAAATAAACGCGTTGAGCTGCATTTGCATACTGCAATGTCAATGTTGGACGCCGTCACTCCGGCAGCATTGTTAGTCAGACAGGCCTATGACTGGGGACACCGTGCGGTCGCAATCACCGACCACGGTGTCGTTCAGGCTTTCCCTGATGCAATGAAAGAATATGAAGATATTAAAAAGGCTCATCCGGATGCCGATTTCAAGGTGATTTACGGCATGGAGGCCTATATCGTCAATGATAAGAGCGGCGTTGTGACAGGACATACCGAAGCTTCCTTTGAAGATGAATTTGTCGTATTTGACATTGAAACAACGGGGCTTTCTTCACAAAATGACCGTATCACCGAGATTGGCGCAGTCAGAATTAAGAAGGGAGTGGTGTTAGGAGAATTTAATACCTTCGTCAATCCCCAAATACCGATCCCTGCTAAAATCACTGAGATCACCGGCATCAACGATATGATGGTGGCCGATGCACCACACGAAGACGAAGCGCTCGGAATGTTTTGTAATTTTGCTGAAAATTGCGTTTTGATCGCCCATAATTCCGAATTTGATACGGGTTTTATTTCCGCAGCTGCGAAGCGTGCCCGGCGAAAGTTTGAAAATCCGCATATTGATACGATGAAAATGGCGCGAATCGTATATCCGGAGCTTCAGAATCATAGGCTCGAAACAGTGGTTGCACACCTTGGATTAGATAAGTTTAACCACCACCGCGCTTCCGACGACGCCCGTATCACTGCAAAAATCTTTTCAAAAATGCTGGACCGTTTTATTCAAAACGGCTGTAAATGCATCTCTGATATGGAGGGTGAATTGGTAGGTGGCTCATTAGCAAAACTGCATGCGTTTCACTGCATCATTCTCGTAAAAAACGACGTCGGCCTGCGGAATCTCTATGAGCTCGTATCGATGTCCAACCTCGAATATTACCATTATGTCCCGAGGATCCCGAAAAGCGTTTTAACTGAGCGCAAAGAAGGTCTGATCATCGGCAGCGCATGTGAAGCCGGAGAACTTTACAGAGCGATTGTCGAAGGCAGAGAAAATTCGATTTTATATTCCATCGCTTCTTATTACGATTACCTCGAAATCCAACCGCTTTGCAACAACGAATTCATGATCAGAAGTGAGGATGAACGCGTAAAACATATCAAATCCAAGCAACAATTGATCGAGTTTAATAAAAAGATTTTATACATAGGCAAAAAGCTCAACAAACCGGTCGTCGCCACCTGTGACGTGCATTTTATAAAACCGGAGGACAGCATCTTCCGCGAGATCATCATAACCGGAAAAAAGATGAAAGACGCCGAATCTCAGGCGCCGCTGTATTTCCGGACAACCAACGAAATGCTTTCCGAATTTTCTTACTTGTCCGAACAGGAAGCGCGTGAAGTCGTCATTGACAACACCAATAAAATAGCCGATATGGTCGAAGTCGTCCGCCCGATTCCGAAAGGCACCTATACACCGCAGATGGAGGGTGCGGAACAACAGCTGACGGATATTGTCTTTCAAAACGCTAAAACGCAGTATGGCGATCCGCTGCCGAAAGTAGTTTCCGACCGGCTTGAGCGGGAACTTGCGCCGGTCATTAAACACGGATTTGCGGTTCTGTACATGATCGCGCAGAAACTCGTAGCCTTCTCTAATGAACACGGTTATATGGTCGGTTCGCGCGGCTCGGTCGGCTCGACCCTTTTAGCCGCGATGACCGGCATTTCCGAGGTCAATCCGCTGCCTGCGCATTATTATTGTAAAGCTTGTAAGTATAGTGAATTCATCGACGATGAAGAAGCGGTCGGTTTTGATCTTCCGCCGAAAAACTGTCCGAACTGCCATTCGCCGCTTGAGCGCGACGGCGTCAATATCCCGTTTGAGACCTTTTTGGGTTTTGCGGGCGATAAGCAACCCGATATTGACCTGAACTTCTCAGGCGAATTCCAAAGCGAAGCGCATAAATATACAGAGCAGTTATTTGGTGCGGAAAACGTCTTTAAAGCCGGAACAATCTCTACGATAGCGGAAAAAACGGCATATGGTTATGTCTTAAAGTATTGCGAGGAAAAAGGCATAACCCTGCCCAAAGCCGAGATGGAGCGCCTTGCCGCAGGCTGTACCGGCGTCAAACGCACGACCGGTCAGCACCCCGGCGGCATGGTCGTAATTCCGAAAGGTCTCAGTGTCCATCAGTTTACACCGGTGCAGCATCCGGCAGAAAAAAAGGACAGCGATATCATCACCACCCACTTCGACTTCCATTCGCTGCACGATACAATATTAAAATTAGACGAGCTTGGGCACGACATCCCGACGATTTTCAAATACCTTCGGGATCTGACCGGAATCGATTTCAAGGATGTCCCCATGTCGGATAAAAAGGTCATGCAGCTGTTTGTCTCGACGGAACCGCTCGGGGTCATGCCCGCCCAGATCAACAATCCGATAGGCACCTTTGCTATCCCCGAAATGGGCACCTCATTTGTGCGTCAGATGCTTGTTGAGACACAGCCGAAGACCTTTGCCGACTTGCTGCAGATTTCCGGCCTATCGCATGGCACAAACGTCTGGCTCGGAAACGCTCAGGAATTGATTAAAAATAAGATATGCACCATCTCCGAAGTCATCGGCACGCGCGACAACATCATGCTTTATTTGATTAAAAAGGGCCTGGATCCGATCAAGGCTTTCAAAATTACCGAGATCGTGCGCAAGGGAGATGCGAAGAAAAAACTCACCCCTGATCTGGTGGACGAAATGATGTCTCACGATGTGCCAGAATGGTATGTCGATTCCTGCTTTAAAATAAAGTATATGTTTCCGAAAGCCCATGCTGCAGCCTATGTCATTTCCGCCATCAAACTCGGATGGTTCAAAGTCTATAAGCCGCTGGAATTCTATTCGGTTTATTTCTCAGTGCGCAGTACGGATTTTGACTATATTTGCGCCGTCAACGGCATGGAGTTTACCAAAAAGAAAATGGTGGAGATCGAAAATAAAGGCAAAGCGGCGACTCAGAAAGAGCAGGACAGCTACGAAATCATGCAGATCATGGTCGAGATGTTTGCCCGCGGGTTTGAGTTTTTGCCAGCGAATCTTGAAAAGTCCGACGCCTATAAATTCCTGCTCGAGAACGGGAAAATTCGTCTTCCGTTCTCTGCGATTTCCGGCGTCGGCGAGACGGTCGCGCCGGTAATCGCCGCTGCCCGCGATAAGGGGTATGCGACCGTTGAAGAATTTGCCTCATCCGGAGGTATTTCATCGGCGGTCATCGCCTCAATGCGTGATAACGGCGTCTTCGGCGATTTGCCTGAGAGTAACCAACTCACGCTATTTTAAGTAAAAGCTCTGCAGACCGCAACAGTCCACAGGGCTTCTTTTGATAGGTCAGTCGCCAATGGGATTATCAATCATTGTCGCGGCAACAAACTCATGAAGGTGTCCGTCCGAGCACTCAGTCTTGGCATCGATAAAGTGGACATGACGCCTGTCGTCGCGGTCGCCTACTTCAATAGGAGGGCCGGTGAACACACAGATTGGGTGAAAATGATCTTCATAAAAATCCGTCTTGGTGACGAATTTGTGAATATGCCCGCATGGCATCATAATCACTTCATCGGTAATGCCCGCAAACCGATGGTTGTGGACATTCTCTCTTAATTCAGCGAGCCGAACGCTTCCCTCGACCTCATGGACATGGGTCTGCCTTTATTGATTGTCGTAAGACATCCGAATACTTCCTCTTAAAAAATTGACGGACCGGTGGTCAGTCCGCCCAATTTATTTTATGTTTTGAGCCGAGCGTTTGCGCTGATTTAACAATAGTCATTATAATATACTTTATGCACATCGACTTTGAAAAAAAGTGGCGGATTCAAACCCGCTTCTTTCTTGTTGATTTAAATCGATTGATATCTGCTTTAAATTTATTGTGAATAATCTTTCGTAATTTTGCCGGAATAATAATTGTCTGTTTTTATGGTATTCATTTTATCGCCTTTACGGTTTTAGATAAGTGATGCCAATTGACATTTTTATAAAAATCGGCTATAATAAATAAGCAATCTGAGTCAGAACGCGCATGGGGGCGTAAAGGTTTCGACGGGGGTTGTGAAACGGAATAAGCGGGCAGAGCAGCGTGACCTCTTAAAAACGCGCAAATTTTCAATTAACTGACACTAATAAAGTTGCAGTTGCTGCTTAACTAAAGCAGCCGTCCCACGCCTTGAGTGCCGCGTCCTGGCGGGGGCGTGTCTAAGCGGCCCATCTGAAACGGCTTAAGCTTTGCGGCCGGGCAGAAACTTATGAAGCTACCGTGATTTAACGCCTGTCGGCGTGTGTTAATGATCGGGAAATCTTAAACACCGAATACGCCCGTAGAAAGTTGCGCGGAGTGATTTTCGGACAGGGGTTCGATTCCCCTCGCCTCCACCAAAAATTCAGAAGATGCCTTTAGCGCGTCATCTGAATTTTTTTTAATGGGAATCGAACCAGGCCGTGGAAGGATTGTTCGACCAGAGGGAGAAAAATCCGACCAAAAACAATCCGGGGGATTGTTTTTAGGCCTCCAAGGCCGAAAGCCGCGATAGATTCCCCTCGCCTCCACCATAAAAAGACACCAATTTTGATACCATCGTATCAAAGCGGAGTTCGTTTATTTCCGCCGTTTTGACACGCTGGATCAACTACAGCGGGAGTTGGCAGACTATGTGCACTGGTTCAATAACATTCGGCTGCATGGTACGCTCGGATATCTTTCACCGGTGGAGTTCAAGAGATCATGTACCTTATAATTTCTGTCCGATTTAGGGTTGACAATCCAGAGATGATAACTTTGAATTATGACGACAAGCATACACCTGCGATTTATCCATTAACAAAAAACAAATTCTCACTTCTGCCAAAATGTGACGGTCAACTTTATACCGTAAAAGCAGGTGATACACTCTTCAGTATTTCGCGCAATTTCGGAATGACAATTGATGAGATTCTTGCTGCGAACCCCCAGATCAAAAAGAGAAGCATTATTTATATTGGTCAGTTTATATGTATCCCTTCCGCGACACCGAACCCCATACCTGATTGTGATCTCCGCATATTAACATTGAAATTTTTAACTGAGGACGGCCGGATATTACCCGAAGTGAATGGGACGGTTGCTCTTGCTGCCGGTGTCATTGTTCGGATAACTTTGAATCGTCCTATTTCTCAGGCTTTCTTTTTCCTTGAACCTACCGGCACGGAAACTTGTGAACTCGCCCACTTAATCGGTATTGATTGTCCCAGCGCCGTCACAGGCGTTGCTGAGATTCAATGGCAGGTACCGTCGGGCACTCTGGGGCGTGTTTTCGTTGTCGCATGCCTCAATAACTGCTGCACGAAATCAGAAGAGATCTTGGTTATCAGAGACACTTGAAAAACTCCTATTTAAATTTTACATAAAAATCAACTTTATTTATGATTAAGATATTAATTTTTATACTCCTTCTGAAGGGGTATTATTTCCGTTTATTAATCCAACCTTTTCGAATAAACCACAAAACCATTGAAATGATGACGGCCGCCAAAACTCCGAGTATCATAAAATAGCCGTATCGCCAGCGCAGTTCCGGCATATAATCGAAGTTCATACCGTAAATCCCAACGATAAAAGTCAATGGGATAAAAATAGAACTGATGATGGTCAGGGTAGTCATAATTTTGTTCATTCGATGGGAATTGATTGATAAATAATTATCTCTGATATCAGATGTCACTTCGCGATTGATTTCGACGATATCCGAGAGTTTCAGCAAGTGGTCATAGATATCATTAAAATGCTGTTTATTGGTTCGAAAGTTTTCCAAGTGTTCCGAATTTAAAATCCGGTAGAGCAGTTCTTTCATTGAATTGACGGTATGGCGCAGAACGAGAAGGTCTGTTCTGATTGAAAACACCTGATCGATTACATCATGGATCTTTTGGCTGTTTATTTCGATATCAACATCATTTAAAGTATCTTCTATTTGAAACGCCAACGGGAAATATTGATCGACGATTTTATCAAAAATCAAATAGGCGATAAAATTGCAGCCTTCTTCTTTGGCCAAAACGCTTTCCGAAATTTTCCGTCGGATGCAGTTGATCTCGGGCAGCTCTGACAAATGGAAGGAAATGATATATTTGGATCCGACAAATAAGTCCAGTTCTATCGGTTTCATCGTTTCCGGATTCAATGCATGTAAAACAAAAAAATAGTAGGTATCATAAAAATCGACTTTAGGCCTCTCGAGGCGTTCAACACAATCTTCGATTGCCAAGGCGTTAAAATGAAACCGATCGCTTAATATCTTGATTTCTTCTTGATTTGCGCATTCAAAATCGACCCAGTACCACCGGATGTCGTTCTCCATCAATCGTTCAACCGGAACGCCCTCAAGCCACTCTATTTCGTTTGTATAACCGAAGGTATAAATCAAACCAAGCCCCCCTCATCCCGTTTAATTAATTCGTTATTCGCGGTTCACAGAGAATAAATCTATTAAATATGAAACTATTATATTACGACTGACCGTTTGGAGCAAGAGAATATGCAGTAAATATGAAAAAGAACAGCATCTCTTAATGAGATGCTGTCGGTTGGTTGTGCAAGTACTTACACAAAGGCTTATTTATTCTTGCGGTTTTCATTTTCGCGGTTGTTTTGATTCTGGTTGTTGCGGTTCTCGTTCTCGCGTTTTTCGTTTTCACGTCTTTCATTTTCGCGATTATCATTTTCACGGTTTTCGTTGTTGCGGTTGTTTTTGTTGCGGTTGTTGTTTTCCATGAAACACTCACCTCCTTGCGCATTATTTTTTGTTTCGACGGTAAAAATATTCAGGTATTCTGCGAACAGGGGGTAAAAAATTTTGTTGATCACCAATGCTAAGCTGCTGACGATGGCAGCCCGGAGTTATGAGAACGGATGCGTTTTAATAGAGAACGGAAAAATCATAAAAGTCGCCGAAACGATCGATAAAACCGAAAACGGCGACGACACCGTGATCGACGCAAAAGGATGCTGGGCGCTGCCCGGTATTATCGAAGCGCATTGCCATATCGGAATTACGGAGGAGAAAAAGGGCAAGGAAGGCGACGACTGCAACGAGATCACCAAACCGATCACACCCTATCTGAAAGCGCTTGACGCCATCAACCCGATGGATGCCGCTTTTCACAGCGCAATCAAAGCGGGGATCACCTCCGTTATGGTCGGGCCGGGCAGTTCAAACGTGATCGGCGATCAATTTGTATTCATCAAGACAGACGGCAGAGTTCTCGACGAGATGGTAGTACTCGAACCCGCGGCCATGAAAGTCGCGTTCGGTGAAAATCCCAAAAAGAGTTACGGGAATAACAACATGATGCCAGCAACCAGAATGGCCATCGGCGCAATGCTCCGGGAAGAACTTTTCGAAGCCAAAAAGTATATCGACGAAAAGCAGTCCACGCAGGATTCGAAAAAAAGTTTTGACGAGGATTTTCGCAAAGAATGCTGGATTCAAGTCTTTAAAAAGCAAATCCCCTTAAAAGCGCATGTTCACCGCACCGATGATATCTTAACCGCAATTCGCATCGCAAAGCAGTTTGATCTGGATATGACTCTGGATCATTGTACGGAGGGACACCTGATCGCAGAAGAGATTAAGAAATCGGGCTTTCCGGCGATTGTGGGTCCGGATCTGGCGTCCCGAAATAAAAGCGAAGTGCAGTATATGGACTTTAAAACCGCCGGAATTTTGGCAAAAGCCGGCGTAAAAGTCGCGCTGACCACTGACCATCCGGTCTCGCTGATTCAATATCTGCCTATCTGCGCCGGACTTGCGGCCAAAGAGGGTCTCGGTATTGATGAAGCGCTCAGAGCCATTACCATCAACGCAGCCGAAATCTGCAAGGTCTCAAACCGCGTCGGCAGCATCGAAGTCGGAAAAGACGCCGATATCGTCATCTATGACGGAAACCCGCTCGAGGTCTTCACGAATTGCCTTTATACCATTATCAACGGCAAAATCGTCTATCAGTCGGATAAAGTCTCGTCATATTGAGCGAAACCGAAGGATCTTGTTATCACAAAGTAAAAAACCTTCAAATTAAAAGAGCGAGGCGATCTCGCTCTTTAAATAGCATTATTCGACTTTAAGCCATTGGTTTCCCGATGCCTGAGTCGGTGGGAGTCGGTCGCCGCGATTGATATGAACCATACGGGGATTATCCACGATTTCACCGTTGGGGCCAACCTCAATATATTTGCCGGGTTCTTGGTTATCGGTTCCGGGTTTGATTGATTTTGCCATGAAAAAACCTCCTTTCTGCATATAGGGTTTGCGCAGTAATAGAAATAATTCGTTAGGGACCTTGCATTTATGAATGATATGTTGTAATATATCTCAAGCACCCTAATGATTTCAGAGAGGAAGCGTAAAACAAACATGGAGAAAGAGACGAACCTTTTTTTGCTGCAGCTGTTTTATCAGTGTTTTCATAAGATCCATATGTCGCAAAAATATCCCGGTCAGGGATGGCTGATGATCTTACTTCGGGAAAGGGGAACACTCACTCAGCGGGAGCTGATCGAGATCACCGGGCGCCGATCGGCGACGCTCAGCGAACAATTAGACAGTATGGACAAAGCCGGACTGATCACCCGCGGCAAGAATGAGGAAGATCGCCGGAATATCGATGTCACCTTAACGCTCCTAGGCCGGGAAACCGCCAAAGACGTCGAAAAAGCCCGTCAGGAATTGTCTGACAAGTTGTTTGATAAATTAGACGAAGTAGAAAAGCGGCAGTTGGACATCATCCTGAAAAAGCTTTTAAGTACCTTCGAATCATAAGACAGGGAGCAACACAACCGTGAAACTCATATTGAAATACATAACAAGACATATTTGGATTTTTCTTGTCTCTATGTTGTTTTTAATCGTGGAAGCAGCAGCAGACCTTCTTCAGCCCACGTTTATGGCGCATATCGTTGATGACGGCGTCAAAGGAGCAGATGTCGGAACCATTTTGCGATATGGCTCAATTATGCTGTCTATCGCAATTATCGGAGCGCTCGGCGCGGTAGTACGTAACCAGTTTGCAAGCGTGACTTCTCAAACCATCTCAAAAGAATTGCGCAGCGATATGTACCGCAAGGTGCAGTCGCTTTCTCTCGAAAACATCGATCATCTCCAACCGGCGTCGATCATCACGCGCATCACAAACGATGTCACACAGGTGCAGGATTTTATCAACGGCATTATGCGAATCATGATAAAAGCGCCGATCACCTGTATCGGAGCGATCGTGCTGATTATCGTTCAAACACCCAAACAGCTCCCGATGATCGCTGTGATTCTTGTGATTGCTTCGCTGTTTATTGCTGCCAACATGAAGTTGGGTTATCCCAGATTCGGAGTGCTCCAAAAAAAGCTCGATCAGTTAAATAACGTCAGCCGTGAATTCTTATCGTCAATCCGCGTTGTCAAGGCGTTCAATGCAGAACATCAGGAAGAGGAAAAATTCGAAACGGCTTCAAGTAATCTGGCGGATGCAGGTGTTTCCGCTATGCGGGTCGTGGCCGTATTTTCGCCGCTCATCAATTTGACGGTCAATTTCGGAATTGTCGTACTGCTCTGGGTTTCGCAGAATCAAGAGAGCTCTCAGATCGGCCGACTGATGGCTTCTGTCAACTATATGACGCAGATCCTTTTTGCTCTCGGTATGGTCGCGACTATTTTAAATGTGGCGGTCAGAGCGATGGCGTCCTCCTCCAGAATCAGCGAAATTTTAAACGAGACTCCGGCGCAAAACGTGGCCGAAAATCCGTTGGAATCCGAAATATCGGGTCAAGTCGATTTCGAAGATGTCTCTTTTACCTATGCGGGCGCAGGCCGGGAGTCTCTTACACATGTGACCTTCTCGTCTAAACCGGGCGAGACCATCGGCATCATCGGCCCCACCGGCTCGGGAAAGACAACGCTTGTCAATCTCGTTCCGCGTTTTTATGACGCAACCGAGGGTCGGGTTCTTGTCGACGGGCAGGACGTCACGCAGTTCGACGAAAAAGCGCTGCGAAACTCGGTTTCCATCGTCCCGCAAAAAGCGCTCCTTTTTTCCGGAACCATTCGCGAAAATCTGCGTTGGGGACGGGAGCAGGCAAGCGAAGAGGAAGTCATGCAAGCAGCCGCAATCGCCTGCGCCGACTCTTTTATCACAGCATCGGAGAATGGATATGATACTCAGCTCGGACAGGGCGGCGTAAACCTCTCCGGCGGTCAGAAACAGCGGCTTGCGCTCGCAAGAGCGCTGGTGCGCAATCCCAGAATCCTGATTCTCGATGACTGCACCAGTGCGTTGGACGCCGAGACCGAAGCCGCGGTGCTGAACGGCCTCAAACAGTGCATCAAGAGCATGACCGTTCTGCTCATCAGTCAAAGAATTTCCACTGTAATGCGCGCGGATAAAATTCTATGTTTAGAAAACGGCACGGTGCAGGGGTTCGGTACACACGCGGAGTTAATAGACGCTTGTCTTACATATCAGGCAATTTACGCATCACAGATAGGAGGTGATAGGTTTGAAAAATAAATATTTCAAACTTTATCTGCGAAAGGGTGGCAATAAATATGGCTGATAGAACACCTCCTCCCGCCGGGATGGGCGGCAGCTTCGGGCCGCCGAACCGCGGACAGCCGGTCGTGAAACCGAAAAATATGCGCGGGACGCTCTCCCGTCTCTGGTCACTGACGGATAAAAACCGTAAAGGTCTCGGTTGGATTTTACTTCTTTCGACCTTGACTTCGGCGTCAGCAATCTTATCGCCGCTGGTCATCGGCAACGCCGTAACAGCGGTTGACGAGGGCAACCCCGCCAAAATCATTCTGTTCACCCTGATTGCGCTCTATCTCTGCGACAGCCTTGTGCGCTTCTTGCAGCAGTTCTTCATGGCGTCCATCGGCCAGCGGATCATTCATCATATCCGTGTCACGCTGTTTAGCACAATGAAAAAGCTGCCGCTATCTTTCTTTGACCGCTGCCAGCATGGGGAACTCATGAGCCGCCTGACCAACGACGTGGATAACATCAGCAACACAATCTCCAACTCGTTGACACAGCTTTTAACCTTCTTGTTCACCATCGTCGGCATTCTCTGCATCATGCTCTCGCTGAGCCCGCTGCTGACCACCGTATCGCTGGTCGGCGTAGGACTCATCTTCCTCATGACGCGTGTGATTACAAAACGCACGCGCAAGCTGTTTGCCGAACAGCAAAAAGCCCTAGGAAAACTCAACGGACAAGTTGAAGAGAGCGTCTCGGGTCTCAGCGTTGTAAAGGCCTTTTGCCGGGAAGACAAAATGATATCGGAATTCGACGAGAGCAACGAGGCGCTTTGCAAAGTCGCGACCCGTGCGCTCATCTGGTCGGGTTTTCTGATGCCGATCATGAACGTGATCAACAACCTGAGTTTTGTGGCGATTTCAGTTATCAGTGGTATCATGGCGATACGCGGGACCATCGACATCGGTATGATCTCGAGCTTTCTGCTCTATTCAAGGCAGTTCTCCCGCCCGTTTGTCGAGATTGCAAATATCTATAATAACTTCCAAACTGCCGTCGCGGGCGCGGAGCGCGTCTTCGAGATCATGGACGAGCAACCTGAGCCGGAAGATATCCCGGATGCTTTGCCGCTCGTCGCTCCCAAAGGCGATATTGAACTGCAAAACGTCGATTTCGGATATGATAAAGAACGTCCGATCCTGAAAGATGTCTCTTTGAAGATCCCGGCGGGCACCAAAGCCGCCATCGTCGGCCCGACCGGTGCCGGAAAGACTACGATCATCAACCTACTGACCCGTTTTTACGATGTGACCGGCGGAAAAATCCTGCTCGACGGCCACGACCTGCGGGATTATAAAATGGAGGATTTGCGACGTTCGTTCGGCGTGGTGCTTCAGGATACGGCGCTGTTTGCCGAATCGGTAAGAAGTAATATCAGCTACGGCAGAGATGACGTATCGATGGCGGATATTGAAAAAGCAGCGAAAATCGCGGGGGCTGACGGCTTTATCAGGAGGCTGCCCGAGGGCTATAACACCGTACTGACACAAGGCGGCATCGAACTGAGCCAGGGTGAACGGCAGCTTCTGACAATCGCCCGGGCCGTTCTGACCAATGCGCCGATTTTGATTTTAGACGAGGCGACCAGCTCCGTAGATACCGTGACCGAGCAAAAAATCCGCCGTGCCATGCTGACCATCACCGAGGGACGCACCTCGTTCATCATCGCCCACCGCTTGACCACCATCCGCGATTCGGACATCATAATCCTGATCGAGGGCGGCAGAATCGCGGAGCAGGGCACCCATCGGGAGTTGATGGCGCAAAACGGCCAGTACGCCTCGATGTGCCGCACTCAAATGGGCGAGGCCTGAGCAATCACAAAAATCACCGATTCGATTGACATCATTTTGCAATGAATGTATCATGCTATCAGAGAGTGGATCGAAGGAAGTGATTACATGATCGTATATTATATTTTACACAGCGGGTTTTTGGTTGAAACTACGGCATGTTATTATCTCTTTGATTATTACGAAGGAAAACTTCCGCAGCTTGACACGCAAAAGCCCGTTGTCGTTTTCGGCAGCCACGGCCATCCCGATCATTATAACCCCGAGATTTTCACCATTTTACAAAATAATGGCATGAAAGATGTATATGCCGTTCTCGCCAAAGACATCTCAGAGAAAAAATACCCAAAAGGCATCCAAGTTTTAAAAGCCCATCCGAACATATCTTATGATTTACCACATGGCGAGCATCTGGAGACCCTGCAGTCCACCGACAGCGGCGTTGCTTTTTTACTCACAACCGACGAAGGCGTAATTTATCATGCGGGCGATCTGAACGACTGGACTTGGGAGGGTGAATCAGAAAACGATAATAAACAAATGCGCGGCAGTTACCGCCACGAGATCGACAAGCTCAAAGGCCGTAAAATTGATATCGCCTTTATCCCGCTCGATTCCCGGCAGGATGTGCATTATGCCGAAGGGCTGCTCTATTTTCTCTCGGTTGCCGACGCAAAATGCGTCTACCCGATGCACTATTGGAAAAAGCCCGAAATTATCGATCGCTTTATACGCGAATACACGCAATACAAAGACATTATTAAGAATCCGGAGAAATGAAGGAGGAAACCGATTATGAAATTCAAAATGGTGCACGAAAACTACAATGTCAGAGACCTAAATACCTCGCTCGCGTTCTATGAAAAGGCACTCGGCCTGACCGAAATTCGCCGCATGACAACCGACAATTTCACCATCGTCTATATAGGGAACAAAGAGTCGAAATTCGAATTAGAGCTGACATGGTTAAAAGACCATCCGCAGAAATACGAACTCGGCGAGTCCGAATTCCATCTTGCTTTCAATGTGGATGATTTTGAAGCCGCCCATAAACTCCATGAGGAAATGGGATGCATCTGTTTTGAAAATACGGAGATCGGCCTCTATTTCATCGAAGACCCCGACGGTTATTGGCTCGAAATCCTGCCGAGTAAAAAATAGTAATATTATTATTTTAAATGCGATAATATTTGTATCTGATCTTGTCAGGGCTGAACGGTGTCCTTGACAAGATCTTTTCTTACATAGATCAGATATTTTTGCGATTCATAGATATTATTCTTAATATATGAAGCGCCGTTAAATTCGAAGACCTGATAATTCAATGAGACAAGATCATCTTCAACCCCGGGGAATTCACCTTTATTAAAATCAGCCAAAACCACGATTGGCGGCAGATTGTCCAAAATCTGATCAGTTGTCAAATCGCCGTTATTTTTGCTCCAATAATAATATGCTTTATTTTCCCCTTTGTTTTGATAAATGTTTTTATCAAAATAGGGTTCGAGAGCCGTTGCGTTATAACCTAAACCGTATATTCGCTGTTGATCGTAGTGATTCACTTTGATAAATTGCGCTGCTTTAAATGCCCCCGAGTAAGGATTGGAAATATCGTAAGCTGCTGTTTTTACGCTCCAAAAGATCTGTATCATGAAAATTACGATGATTATTGCAATAAGCATCGGTTTAAGTTTGACGATAAAAAGCGGAAATTTTCTTAATTTTGGCTGATAAATTTGAAAAGCTAAAAGAAAACTCAAAAAAATAATTCCGCTGTGCCACTGGTTGTGATAGAATAGCGAAAGAAAAATCCAAATCACCGAAGAAATAAGGATAAACCGTATAGAAATTTTAAAGAAAAGCAGAAAAATAAAAATCGCCAAAACCAAGATGATTATATTAACGACGGTTTTTGCATTATAAATCAATAAATTTCCGAAAAGGTCTGAGAAATTAAAAATGCTTTTCATGCTGATATTGAAATGTGCCGGAAAAGAATAATCGGCCGGCGGCCATATATTCCTAACGGTTATAAGGTACGACAATAAGACGACACAAGCCGCGGAAATTGCATTGACAATCTGTAATTTGTCCGTAAACTGCTTTAAATATTTAGAGATATCAATGCAGAATAAAATATATAAGACGCCCGACAGCAAAGCTGTATGAAGGCTGATGCCGGATAATAAAATCAACAGCAGACCGTAATTAAAGGGATTATGCAGTCGTTTCGGAAACGCGAGGACAATCAACTCAATACAGGGCAATATCAGGCAATAGCTCCTCGCGATTGCCGCATACTGATAAAATATATAGTAAGTATACGGGAGAATTACCAATAAAATCAGCGGCAATTTAGATTTATAAATCAGAAGCCATACGCCTATTGCCGAAAACAAAAACGGAACGATGAAGAGATATCGGTAGGGTAAGCCGAAGAAAATGAATATTTTCAAAATGATCGGCCATAGAGCGGGGCTGCCCTCATATGCCATCACTTTGAAAAGCTCATCCAGATTCGTATCTCTTGCAATCAGCCACGATTGTGCCTCGTCTGTCCAAGGTTCATGAAAAATACCGATGATAAAAGTCAGACCGATAAACAATAAAAATGCAATCAGTTTTACCTCTTTTTCATGTTTTGTGAAAAAAGAGTCGCTTTTGATCCGGAATTCGTTTTTTATGACAGCCATTTAATCAATCTGATGATCCCCATTTTTGCGCCTTGGCGGTGTGCCGAGACATTCTTTCTGCTCTCAATTTCTTTCCGGTTTTCGCGGTAATATTCATATGACCGCAACAACATTTCTTCATTTGTCATCGTGGGAACAAATCCGAGCTTCGCTTTTATTTTTGAGGTGTCAAATACAAACGAGGAGGACAGCATCTTATATTGATACGGACCGAGCGGTGAGAGGCCCAGCGCGAAGCATAATTTCATTCCAAAAATGGCTATTCCGGCGGGGAAGTGCGCCAAACGGGATTTTGAGCCGGATTGTTCAATGACATATGTATAGACTTCATTAAATGTCTTGACGTTATCCGAACCAATGTTGAAAATCTCGTTTTTCGGATAATCCAAAGCCATAAAACAAGCATTAATCAAATCTTTCGCATAAATGAACTGATATTTATTATTGCCGTTTCCGACCATCCACAGCTTCTTGTTTTCGTCGATAAATTCATATAAAATCGCAAGCAGTCCGAGGCGGCCTTCGTCGATGATGGTCGGGCATCTGAAGATCACAGATTTAACCGCTGAATTGTTTGCAAGAAGAACCTTTTCGCATTCGAGTTTGGACTTTCCGTAAATTTCAATGGGATCGGGGGCTTCATCCTCCGTTACCAGCTTGTCAAAATTGTTCCCCCAAAGACAGTTGCTCGATGTAAAAACGATTTTGGTGACATGATACTTTTCCGCAAATTCCAACACGTTTTTTGTGCCGTCCACGTTTGAAGACCAAAGGTCTTTTAAGTCTTTTTTCACATGCGCCAGCAGCGCCGCAAAGTGGAAAACCGCATCGAATTGATACTTTGAAAAGACAGAATCCATCAGCTCTTTGTCGCGGATATCGCCCTGATAAAAGAAAAACCGCTCGTGCGTATAATCATCCGGCTGTAAGTCGATGCTGACGCAGATGTCGCCTCTTTCGACGATCTGTTTTTTCATAATTCCGCCTAAGAAGCCGCTTCCGCCGGTCAATAGAAAAGTTCTCATTTTATTTCTCCCGCTCCGATAATTCTAATTTTTTCTATTATAACTCCAATGTAAATAGGTGTCAATATTTAGAATATATATGGTTATGGTAACACTAAAACCGCAAAATCCGTGATTTTTATTGACAATTTGAATCGCTTTCAACGGCAGCTATCATTTTCAGAGTCACATTGGTCGAAAACCTTGATATATATGATAACTTTAATAAATATATAGGAATATTGAATATACAGTATTGATTTTAAATATAATATATGTAATACTGAAAATGGAAACGGAGGGAATGATATGAAAAAGCAACTGCGGTATTTAATATCAGGGTTATTGATTTTCATGATTTTATCAACCGGTTGTTTCAGCGGTGGAATTTTTACAGGAAATCAAAAGAACGGCAATTCGACACAATCGCAATCCGAAGATATCGTTAAAAATTCAATGACTGACGATCAGACCACCGAAGAAGGAACGGGAATCACATCAGTTAAAGCGGCTGATTTGGCGTATCAAGAAGCCGTCAAATGGCGTTCGGACGCCGTGCTTTGGGATTTGCAACCGGTGCCTTCGTCACTCGATGCGTCCTGGGCAAGCAATGACCTCGCCGGAGACTGGATCGCCGGATTCGTATGCAAATCGGATGACAAATATTTTACCGTTGAAATTCAAGGCAATGAAGTGACGAGAGTATCCGAGGAGACCTATACAACGAGAAAAATTGATATTCCCGCATCGTTGT
>DAOPZJ010000036.1 GCA_035353335.1 Oscillospiraceae bacterium
GCCTTCGGCGGTGACGCCGTATTTTTCGCCCCTCGCCTTCACGCGTTCTTCATTGATGTCGCAGAACGCATACAGCTCCACGTTGGGGTTTTTCAAATAGCTCTCGATGTGGTTGCCTGCGATTCCGCCGGTGCCGATGATGCCGATTTTCAGTTTTTTCATGGGGTTTTTCCTCCGAATTTGATTGATTCTTTATTTCTCGCCGAAGAAGGCAGCGAAGCCCTTGAAAGTCATATAGACGTCGGTCTTTGCGACGAGTTCAAACGGCGCGTGCATCGAAAGGACCGGAACGCCGATATCGACAACGTCCATCTCGAGCCCCGCGACATACAGCGCGACCGTGCCGCCGCCGCCCTGGTCGACTTTACCGAGTTCGCCGATCTGCCAGCCGATGTTATTGTCGTTGAAGAGCTTGCGGACCTTGCCGCAGAACTCCGCGCTGCTGTCGTTGCTGCTGCTCTTACCGCCGTGTCCGGTGTATTTGGTCATAACGGGGCCGCGGTTGACATAGCAGGTGTTGCGCTTTTCGCTGACGCTGGCCCAGGTCGGGTCGAACGCCGCGTTGACGTCGGCGGACAGGCAGCTGCTGTGTTCGATCAAATCGTAATACTTCACACCCTGATTGTCGGCGAGATTTTGCAAAAAGTTTTTCAAGAAGTCGCTGTTCAGGCCGGTTGCGCCGACTGAGCCGATCTCTTCTTTATCGGCTAAAATTGTAATGGTCGTATAAGCGGGCTTATCAATGCTCAGCTGCGCCATCAAACCGGGATAGGCGCAGACGCGGTCGTCGTGGCCGTATGCGCCGATCAGCGAACGATCGAGACCGACGTCGCTCGCTTTAAACGCGGGGACAGCCTCGAGTTCGGCAGATAAAAAGTCCTCTTCAATGATGCCGTATTTTTCGTTTAAGAGCTTCATCACCGAGAGCTTGACTTTTTCGGAGACCTTGTCGTCTTTGATCGGAAGGGAGCCGACCACGATATTCAGCTCTTCGCCCGCGATACCTGCGGACAAGGTGCGGGTGCTTTGATCCTTAGCCAGATGCGGCAGTAAATCGGTAATGCAGAGTTTGGGTTCGCTGTCCGCTTCGCCGAGCGTGACATCAACGCAGGTACCGTCTTTTTTGCAGATCACGCCGTGCAAAGAGAGCGGAATCGCCGTCCACTGATATTTGCGGATGCCGCCGTAGTAATGGGTCTTGAACAGTGCGATTTCGCTGTCTTCATACAGCGGATTCGGTTTGAGATCGAGGCGCGGGGCGTCGACATGGGCGGCGACGATTCGCACGCCATCGGAAAGCGGCCTTGTCCCCAGTTGAGCAAAGATGATCGACTTACCGCGGTTATTTTGATAAAACCTATCGCCTTTTTTGTACTTTTTAGAGCGATCCATCGGTTTGAATCCGGATTGCTCGGCGATGGCGATGGCAGCTTTGACAGCCTCGCGCTCGGTTTTGCCGTTGTCGAGGAACTTTTTATAATCCTCGCAGAACGCCTCTGCCTTTTTCAGTTCGTCTTCGCCGAGGGTGGTGCCGAGGTTTTTGGGTTCCATGAAAAGTGCTTTTTTCAATTTTTCAAATTCGCTCTCTGTTTTAATAGGTTCACACATGTTATTGACTCCAATCTATTTTAATGTTGAAATCTTGATTGATTCGAACACTTCGCGGGCGAAGTCCCGCAGTTGTTCTTGGGTGCCGTTGTTGATATAATAACGCATTTTCTCGATGCGTTCAAGGGGCTTTTTGGCTTTTAACCGGGTTACGGCGGCCTCGCGAGTCAGATGGTCGCGCGCTGTAATGCGGTCTATGCGCGTCTGTTCGTCGGCATCGATGACCGCCACGACATCGCAGATTTGATCCAATCTGCCCTCGACAAGCAGCGGCGCGTCCAGAGCGACCGTGCTTTTCGCTTTTTGTATCTTATTATCAATAATTTTTAGAATCGCCGGATGGGTGATTTGATTGAGCAGTTCGGTCTTTATCGGGTCGGAAAAAGCGATTAAAGCCAGTTTTCGGCGATTGAGACGGCCGTCTTTGGTCAGAATTTCTACTCCGAACGCTTTGACCAGTTCGGCAAGGCATGGCGAGCCCTTTTTGGTCACCGAGTGGGCGATTTTATCGCAGTCGATCACGGTGCAGCCGAATTCGGCAAGATAAGCGCAAAACAGCCCTTTCCCCGCCCCGCTCGGACCTGTCACACCGATGATCTTGTTCATAACTCTATAACCTCAAATCCGGCTGAACGCTGTAACCGATTGAACAGCGCATACCACTCGCCATCTTTTTTCGGGCAGCGCGCGATGACTTGTGAAGCACCTTTTTCGTCGGCCATGCGCAGAGCCGAGAATAGGTTATGCTGTGCGGCGACGCTGTCCTCGAATTCACCGAGCGAGAGATACGGCAGCCCGCTCTTTTCCCCTTCGTGCCCGAAACAAAGCGCAAAGACGTTTTCGCTCAGATTGTTTTCCGATAAGTATTTTAAATAGGCGTCCTCGCTGCCGACCACCAGCGTCACTTTGGCCTTGGGGCTGTAGTGGCGATAGCTCATGCCGGGGGAAAGCGGAGCGGAGTCGGCGGCGGGGGCCTCGTTGACGCCCTTTGCCACTTCCACCTTACCCAGAACCGATTGCAACTGCTCCAGTGTGATCGCGCCCGGGCGCAGCAAAACCGGCTTCTCGCCCGCCAAAGAAACCACAGTCGACTCGACGCCGACTTCGCAAGTGCCGCCGTCCAAAATCAGCGGGATTTTCCCGTTCAGATCGTCGAACACATGCTGCGCGGTTGTCGGAGACGGCTTTCCGCTGCTGTTCGCCGACGGGGCAGCCAAAGGATAACCGCAGACATCGATCAATTTGCGGATCGACGGGTGCGACGGCATCCGGATGGCGACGGTATCGAGCCCTCCGGTCACAATAAGCGGTATCAGACCGCTTTTCTTCATCACGATAGTCAGCGGGCCGGGCCAAAACTTCTCCGCCAGCTTATTGAGTTTGGGCGGGACTTCGACGACCAGCGGATATACCATATTCAATGTCGTGACGTGTACGATCAAAGGGTTATTTCCGGGGCGTTCCTTGGCGATAAAAATCTTTTTGACCGCGCCGTCGTGAAACGCCGAGGCCGCGAGTCCGTAGACCGTCTCGGTCGCCACCGCGACCACCTGACCGGACGAGAGCAGTTTTTCAGCCTTTACGACTCCCGCGTCGTCGGCGGAGACGATTTCGGTTTTATACTTTTTGTTTTGAGCCATTTTATCGAGCAGTTTTTCCGCCCACCCGATTTTTTTGCTTTTCTTATTAAAGTTCATGCGATTTCCACGCTCTCCCCCAGTTTCGCGGCGCGGTCGGCGGTGATCAGCGCGTCTACCAGTTCATCGAGGTCTCCGTTCATAATTGCATCGATTTTATAAAGCGTCAGGCCGATGCGGTGGTCGGTCACCCTGCCCTGCGGAAAATTATAAGTCCGGATACGCTCGGAGCGGTCGCCGCTGCCGACTTGGGATTTGCGCTCCGCTGCGATTTCGGCAGTCTGCTTTTGCTGCTGCTGTTCCAAGATGCGGCTGCGCAGAATCTTCATCGCGCGGTCTTTGTTTTTATACTGGCTGCGCTCGTCCTGACACTCGACGACGGTGCCGGTCGGGAGGTGCGTGATGCGGATGGCCGACTCGGTTTTATTGACGTGCTGACCGCCCGCGCCGCCGCTGCGGTAGGTGTCGATTTGCAAATCGTCGGGGTTGATCTCGATTTCAATATCTTCGGCTTCTGCCAGCACCGCTACGGTCACGGTTGAAGTGTGGATGCGGCCGCTCGACTCGGTCTCGGGCACCCTTTGAACCCGATGGACGCCGCTTTCGAACTTGAAACGCGAATACGCCCTGTCGCCCGATACGTTAAAACAGATTTCTTTGATGCCGCCGAGTTCGGTCTCGTTAAGCGAAAAAACCTCGGTTTTAAAGCGTTTGGACTCGGCGTACATCGTATACATGCGATAAAGCGAATTAGCGAATAAGGAGGCTTCCTCACCACCTGCGCCGCCTCGGATTTCGACGATGACGTTTTTATCGTCGTTGGGATCGCGGGGTAAAAGCAGAATTTTTAATTCTTCAGCCGCTTTTTCCATGACTTCTTTTTTCGTTTTGATCTCCTCGGAGAGCATCGCTTTAAAATCGGGGTCTGCGCCGCTCATCATTTCCTCGGCTTCGGCGATCTCCTGTTCGGCTTTGCAATAAGCGTTATATTGGTTTATCAGCGGGGTCAGGTCTTTATATTCCTTCATCAGCTTTGTATAAACAGCAATATCGGAACAAATCTCCGGGTCGATGAGCTTTTGGGCAATATCCTCATATTTTTCGCGGGTCGCGATCAATTTTTCAAACATATGATACAGCCTTTCTACTTATCCGAAGAGCTTGGAAATTTTTAATTTTCAAGTTTCTTCTTTTACGATCGATTTTATTTTTTTTAAAATTTCCTCGCGCGGCGCCATGATCTGACGGCCGCAGCCGGTGCATTCGAGCCGGATGTCGACGCCCGTGCGTTTGACTGTGAACACATCACTGCCGCATGGATGCTTTTTACGCATCTTTACCTTGTCGCCAACATTGAGTTTGATAAAATCCATCGCTAATGCCCGTCCTTGATTTTGTCGGAATAGACCTTTGCCGCCTGCTCCGTCTTGTTGTCCCCGAATTGATAGTATTTCCGGTCTTTCAGCGCATCAGGGAGATATTGCTGCTCATAATAATGCCCCGGATAACTGTGCGGATAGACATAGCCCTTGCCGTGTCCGAGCTTTTTTGCGCCGTCATAATGCGTATCCCGCAGATTGTCGGGGATATTGCCCGCTCTGCCGGAGCGGATGTCCTCGAGCGCCGCGTCAATGGCGCAGATACCGCTGTTCGACTTTGGAGAAGTGCAGAGCAATATCACCGCATCGGCAAGCGGAATGCGCGCCTCGGGCAGCCCCACTTGCAGCGCCATATCGACCGCCGCTTTGACAATCGGGAGCGCCTGGGGATAGGCAAGCCCGATATCTTCGGCTGCCGTGACCATCAGCCGGCGGCAGGCGCCGATCAAGTCGCCGCCCTCGAGTAAGCGTGCCAAATAATACACACCCGCGTTTTCATCGCTGCCGCGCAGAGACTTTTGAAACGCGGATAATAAATCGTAATGCGAATCGCCGTCTTTGTCGTGAAAGATCGGCGCGCCGACCGACATGCTTTTGATCAGTTCGTCGGTCAAGACGGCTTTGCTGTCCTCCGCCGCAATCTGCACGGCGAGCTCGAAACAGTTGATCGAGCGTCGAAGGTCGCCGCCTCCGGCAGCCGCAAGCAGGGAGAGCGAATCGCCTTGAAATTCGACGGCAATCCCCTGCTCTGCTTGAATAAACCGCGCGGCGCGCTCAAGGTCTTCTTTGATGTCGTCCTCAGTGACCGGCTTAAACTCAAATACCGCACTGCGGGACAAAATGGCCGGATAGACGTAAAAAAACGGATTTTCGGTCGTCGATGCAATCAGCGTGATGCGTCCGTTTTCCATATACGAGAGCAAGGTCTGCTGTTGTTTTTTATTGAAATATTGAATCTCGTCGAGATAGACTACCACGCCGTCAACGCCGAGCAGCGAATCGAGTTCCTCGACGATCTGTTTGACGTCGGCGGTGGAAGAAGTCGTGCCGTTGAGTTTATAGAGCCTTTTTCCGGCGGCTTTGGCGGCAATATTCGCCACCGTTGTTTTGCCGGTGCCGGGCGGGCCGAAGAAGATCATATTGCTGATTTTCTGCTGCTCGACCATACGAGAGAGCACGCTGCCCGGCCCGACGATATGGCGCTGCCCAACTACTTGCGATAAAGTAGTTGGCCGCATCCGTTCGGCAAGAGGGACAAGTGTGCTTTCCATGAAAACTCCTATAGTTTGACGATTACCGATAAAGCGGGTACTTGGCGCAAATGGCATCGACCCGGTCGATGATCTGCTGCTTTTTGGCCTCGAAATCCGAAGCGGTCAGATAGATGAGTTCCGCAACTTCTTTGAAGTCGTTTTCGTCAAGGCCTCTGGTCGTCGCCGCCGGGGTGCCGAGACGGATGCCGCTCGTGATTGTCGGCTTCTGGGGATCGCCGGGGATGGCGTTTTTGTTTGCGGTGATGTAAACCTCATCGAGTTTGTGCTGCATATCGACGCCGGTGACGTTGAATTTGCGCAGGTCGACCAACATCAAGTGGTTGTCGGTGCCGCCGCTGACCAGATCAAATCCCCGCGCAAGCAGCCTGTCAGCCAATGTCTTGGCGTTATTGATAATCTTTTTTTGATAAACTTTGAAATCATCGGTGAGTGCTTCGCCGAAGCAGACTGCTTTGGCTGCGATGATATGCATCAAAGGGCCGCCCTGTGTGCCCGGGAAGATGGCTTTATCGATGGCTTTGGCGTGTTCTTCTTTACATAAGATCATGCCGCCGCGCGGGCCGCGCAGGGTCTTGTGGGTCGTGGTGGTGACGACGTCGGCATAGGGGATCGGCGACACATGCAGACCCGCTGCGACCAGTCCGGCGATATGGGCCATGTCGACCATAAAATAGGCGCCGACTTCTTTAGCGACTCCGCCGATGCGGACAAAATCGATCTCACGCGGATAGGCGCTTGCGCCCGCGACGATAATTTTCGGTTTGCACTCTTTGGCTGTTTTTTCAAGCGCGTCGTAGTCGATGCGCCCGGTTTTTTCATCCACACCGTAGGAGACAAAGTTAAAATATTTCCCGCTGACATTGACCGGAGAGCCGTGGGTCAGATGGCCGCCGTGCGCAAGCGACATGCCCATGATGGTGTCGCCGGGGTTTGCAAGCGCGAAATAGACCGCAAAGTTTGCCTGCGCGCCGGAATGAGGCTGGACGTTGGCATGGTCCGCGCCGAAGAGTTTTTTGGCCCGTTCACGGGCGATGTTCTCGGTGATGTCGACGCACTGGCAGCCGCCGTAATAACGCTTGTCCGGGTAACCTTCCGCGTATTTGTTGGTCAGCACGCTGCCCATTGCCGCCATTACGGCGCCCGATACGAAATTCTCCGAGGCGATGAGTTCGATGTTGCGCTGCTCACGCGCGAGTTCCGCCTCCATCGAGGTTCCGACTTCGGGGTCGAATTTTTTCACAAAACCGATGCTGTCCAGATATTCTTTATACATGTTCGCAGTTCCTTTCCGGCGTTTGCCGAGAGCAAAAACTCTCACTGTCAGTATTGTAGTATTATAACAGAATTTCCCGTCGATTTCAACCCGAAAGCTCCTTTTTTGTCTAAAAACGGATAAATTCCCATCAGTGGGAAAAAATGATGGCGAATCTTATTTTTGGGGGGTTTATCTTGCATCCGATCAGGACTTTATCGCGGCGTTCGCTGATTCGCGTGGCACTCTTTGTGTTCGGCGCTCTGTTCATCGCCGTCTGTTTTGCGATCAGCGGCTATGTCGTCGCCAACAATTACAGAACCGCGCTGGAGTATTCTTACACACGCGCGCTCGACGACTTAGGCTATTATGCCCAGTCGATCAACACCTCGCTGACCAAAGGTATGTACGCCGGAACAAAAACACAGTTCCTTGCCACGGTCAACAAGCTCTCAACCGATGCTGCACAAGCCAAAAGTAATCTCTCGATTTTGCCCCAGTCGGGCGTCGATCTGACAAACACCTACAAATTCCTGTCCCAGGTCGGTGAATACTCGATGGCGCTGAACCGGAAACTGGCCACGGGCGGCACAATCACCGACGAGGAGTGGAATACCATGAAACAGCTCTCGGCGTACAGCACAGCTATGTCCGATGAGGTCGAGGTCATGCGCTCGATCGTGATGGACCGGGATTTCCTCAACGGGCAAGTTAAGAAAATCATGGAGAAAGAAAACATGGGCAGTCAGGAAGCCGGGTCGCAGGAAAAGGCAGTCAATGCCTCACCCAAAGGCGGCGATGAGGACCCGAGCAGCGAAAAGAGTATGGGCGACGGTTACGGCGATCTCGAAGCCGGGTTCAGCGGTTATCCGTCGCTGATTTACGACGGCCCGTTCTCCGACCACCTGCTCAATCAAAAACCGAAATTCATCGAAGGACTTAAAGATGTGGACGAGGGATATGCCGCAACCGTCGCTTCTAAAGTCACCGGGATCCCGGCCGGTCAGCTCGGAAAACCAAGCGTTGAAAACAGCACGATGCCGTCGTATTGCTTCTTCGCCGGAGATATCAGCGTCTCTGTGACCAAAGCGGGCGGTATACCGGTCTATTTGACCAATAACCGCCCCATGGGAGGCGCCAATGTCGATGTCAAACGCGCTGTTGAAAACGCCGGACGTTATTTGGAAGGACTCGGTTTTAAAGACATGAAGACCACGTATTATATGGTCAGCGATAATGTCTGCACAATTAACTTTGCCTCTTCGATCGGCAATACCGTCATTTATCCGGATTTGATAAAAGTGCTTGTCGCATTAGATAACGGCAGCATCTGCGGTTACGACGCGCGTAATTATATCATGAATCATAAAGAGCGCACGCTGCCCGCGGACATCATTACGAAAACCGAGGGACTGCATTCGGTCAGCCCGAAACTCAAGGTAGAATCGGTATCGACAGCGATCATCCCGATCGATTCGGGAAAAGAGGTTTTTTGTTATGAATATAAATGCCGCGGACAGGAAGATGAGCAGATCCTGGTATATATCGATGCAAAAACCGGTGATGCCGCTAAGTTGTTAATTTTGCTGGAGGATGAGAATGGCTCGCTTACAATTTAAGGTATAGAAATCGCCCGAGATTGACTGGAGAAGCAATTTGTGATAAACTACAATCGCATATTTCCGAAAGGAGCTGATATGGCTGAAGAATATCCTTATCACCGGGAGCGGGAGCTATATCGGCTCCTCCTTTGAAAAATATTTAATACGTTTCGGGGATTGTTACCGCACTGCAACACTCGACATGAGAAATGATGCCTGGGAGAAATTTAGCTTCACAGGTTATGACACTGTTTTCCATGTGGCGGGCATTGCCCACGCCGATCTCAAAAACGCCGACGACCTCTATTTCAAAGTAAACCGCGATCTCGCCGTCAGAACCGCCGTTAAGGCCAAATCCGACGGCGTTTCGCAGTTTATTTTTATGAGTACGATGAAAGTTTACCCCTCGCCGACACTCAAAAAGGCAGTTGAGATCACCTCACAAACACAGCCCGCGCCTGATTCAGCATACGGACTCAGCAAGCTGCAGGCCGAAAAAAGCATACTGGCCCTTGAAGACGGTTCTTTTAGGGCAGTCGTCCTGCGGCCCCCGATGATCTATGGTCCCGGCTGCAAAGGCAATTACCTGAAACTCTCGGAGTACGGTCAAAAACTTACGGTTTTCCCGGAAATTGAAAATCGGCGCAGCATGCTGTTTATCGATAATCTCTGTGAATTTGTCCGCATTATGATTGAAAACGCCGAACAAGGCATATTCTTTCCCCAGGATGGCGAATATGTCTGCACCTCAAGAATGGTTGCTGACATCGCGGCTTCCCACGGCAGGAGAATCCGAATGATGAAGGCGGCGCCTTTGGTTCGGTTGGCTTCTCTTTTTTTAAAAAAGCTTGACAATGCTTTTTCTTCCTATACTTACGAACAAAGCATGAGTGAATACCGGGAAAACTATCGGCTTTTTGACCTTTCTCAAGCCGTCGTAAAGACTGAAAGTGAGACGGTGAAATGAAATTCAGCATTATCACAGCCGTCCGAAACGGCGAGGCTGAGCTTGAACGCACGATGCGCTCTGTATTGCAACAGACATATCCGTCTCCCTTTGAGTATATCGTCGTAGATGGCGCCTCAATCGATAAAACGCTCAGCATCGCAGAATCGCTCATCCCGGAATTTGAAAAAAGACAAATCGTTCTAAAACTCATCTCAGAACCTGATAAAGGCATCTACGACGCTATGAACAAGGGGATAGCCGCAAGCAGCGGCGAGATTGTCGGGATGATTAACTGCGGAGATATTTATCTGCCTGATGCAATCACCGAAACCGAAAATGCCTTTAACGCAGGTTGTGATTTGTCTTATGGCAATATCCTAATCAGGCAGGGAGAAAAAAAGTACATTAAGCCCGCAAAAGATTATATCAGGCCAACTTCGCGCGGCTGGAATCATCCGACTCAATTTGTCTCGAAACATATCTATAATAACTTCCTTTATTCACTCGATTGCGGTATCTATGCCGATCTCGACTTTTTTTTCAAAGTCAAATACGGCGGGTGGCGCATAACACGAATCCCGAAAGTGCTTGCGGAATTCGCATTCGGGGGTGTAAGTAACCAAAAGACCCTTTCTGCGATGTGTGAGCGTATGAAAATCCGATATCGTGTTTATCGTAAAAACGGTTTTTCGCCGTTTTATTGTTTCGAATGTTTCGGAATAGAAGTGGCAAAATTTCTTTGGAGTTAAAAAAATCTCAAAATTCGATCAAAACCACGAAGGGAATGAATTATATGCAGAAGGGGCTTTGGCGCGCTGTCGCTTCCCGTCAGCGGTCGGATTATCTTCGTTTGCTGGCTGATCCGTCACGCCCTTTTTTTGACATTATCGTTATCACCGCTTCGAATGACCGCCAAGCCGCTGCTTATCGGTCTGAGATTCGGCGCAGAATAAACGCCGGTCTGCTGCCCAAAGCGCAGTTTGAAGTGATTGCAGACCCCGAGGGAAAACGAGTCGGCTCCGGCGGTGCGACTCTGAACCTTCTGGCTGCACTGAGTGATACGGACGGAAAGAAAATACTGATCATTCACTCCGGCGGCGACAGCCGTCGGATTCCGCAATATTCCGCCCGCGGCAAACTCTTCTCACCGATTCCGCGGCCGATGTCTGACGGCAGTGCCGAAGCTTTGTTTGATGAGCTGATGATCACGGCCTCCGGCATTGCGGAGCGTATTCCCGCAGGAGCATTTGTAATGTCCGGGGATGTGCTTGTTCTCTTTGACCCGTCGCAAATCACACAACTTAAAATCCGGAAGAGTGACTGTGCGATAACTGCAAGAGCACCGGCCGAAGTTGGCACCGAACATGGGGTGTTTTTCACCCGCGGCTCTGAAGTTGCGGGATTTCTACACAAACTCTCCCTTGAAGAACTTAAAAATTACGGAGCGATATCATACGATAACAGCATTGAGCTTGACACCGGAATGATTTTTTTATCGGAACCGACGCTGAGAATTATGAGAAAGCTGGCTCAACTGCACCGCAGTGAGCTCATCGGCGAAACGATTCGGATAAATTTTTACGGTGATCTGCTTTATCCGCTGGCAACCGATTCGACTTATGAGAATTTCCTTGTCCAGAGCGGAGAACTGCCCCGTTCGGAAAAACGCGACACGGCGAGAAAACTATTGTGGGATGAACTGCATGAACGCAGATTGCGTTATATTCCACTCTCGCCCGCCGAGTTTATTCATTTCGGCACCAACCGTGAATTGCTCGGATTAATGACCGAAGGCGTTATAAAGTATTCGGATTTGGGGTGGCACGCTGCCGTTCACTCCGAGGCATATGGTGAATTCACGGCTATTAATTCCATCGTCCGGCACAGCGATGCCGGAAAATGCTATATCGAGGACAGCCGCGTGATCCACTGCCGCATCGGAGACGGCTGTATCATCTCGAATTGTGACCTTGAAAACATCACGGTACCCGATAACACCGTTTTGAGCGGTTATTTTTTAAACGACGGAACTGTATGTGTGCGCTGCTGCGGTTTAGACGACAACCCGAAAGAAAATACCCATTTTAAGCGCAGACTGGACAGTGCGCTTTGGAATGCGCCGATTTTTACGTCCCGCACAGAGATGAAACTGGCAGTCCAAGATGCGCTTGACATTATCAAAGGGAAAAAGCCGGCTGGTGCGCATCTCGGATTTGATACAAGTTTCGAAAACTGCGACCTTTGCGCAATGGCCGCATGGAGTGCATCGATTGCGGCGGAGGTGGAAAAGCAAAAACTGGCTTTTGAAGCCGTGCGCGAGTTGGTGATCTCCTCCGAAATGCCTGCGCACCCGCTGCCCGACCCCCGCTCCATCAGAAAGAACTGCCGTATCTGTCTGCCGCTGCGAATCAACTGGGGCGGCTGGACCGATACTCCGCCCTACTGTTACGAAAACGGGGGCGCTGTGCTTAACATGGCGGTCACAATCGGCGGGCGGCTGCCGGTGACGGCGGCGCTTCGAAAGCACGAAAAGCGCTGTATTACGCTGATGTGCGCAGACAGCGGGGAAAAAGCCGATTTTCACGAGTTGGAATCGCTGCAGCGCTGCGATGACCCGCTCGACCCGTTTGCTCTGCATAAAGCTGTTTTGTTATGCTGCCGGGTGCTTCCCGTCAGCGGCGGTTCGATGCATTCGTTGTTGGAGAGATTCGGCAGCGGTTTTACGCTTTCCACCAAAGTCGAGGGGATTCCGCGCGGATCCGGTCTCGGGACCAGCAGCATTCTGGCTGCGGCATGCGTCAAAGCCGTCTATCGGTTTTTCGGAACCGAAGCCGATGACGCTGCGGTGTTCTCTCGGGTGCTTTGCATCGAACAGCTGATGGGTACCGGAGGCGGCTGGCAGGATCAGGTCGGCGGGCTCACGCCGGGCATCAAACTGGTCACCTCAAAGCCCGGGGCCCCGCAAGTGCTCGAAGTGGAACCGGTTGCACTCACCGAGGAAAAATTCGCCGAATTTTCGGAGAGATTCGCATTAATTTATACCGGAGAGCGCCGTCTTGCGCGTTTTTTGCTGCGCGAGATCATGAGTAAGTATCTGGACCGCGAACCGGATGCGCTGAAAGCGCTCAAACACGATTATAAACTCTGCGTCTCCATGCGGGATGCGCTTTCCCACGGTGATCTGGACGGACTTGCCGTTTTAATGAACGCGGCATGGGAGAACCGTCTGAGACTCGATAAAAATACGACAGATACCCGCATCGAGGAGATATTTGCAGCCTGTGCGCCTTTCATCGACGGAAAATTCGTCTGCGGCGCGGGCGGGGGCGGATTCCTGGAAGTCATGCTGAAAAAGGGCGTCTCGAAGGCAGAGCTTGCACAGGCGCTGAACCGGAAATTCGGCTGCGAGGTCTGGCTGAGCGGCTGCGAGGTTTATATGGGTTCCAGGGATTCAGGAACTGTCCTGTCTCTGCTCAGAAATAAAAAAGGATGAAAATCGGATGAAAATTCTACAGATTAATACTGTCTGTACCGGCTCAAGCACTGCCACGATCAGCGTTCAGCTGGCCCGAATGGTCACCGCAAACGGCGGCGAATCTTTGATTGCCTATGGGCGCGATGCAGCGGCTCCGTCGGTTGAATCCATTCGCATCGAAAATATAAGCGAATTTTTAATGCATGCGCTGCTTTCCCGACTGACCGACCGGCAGGGGTTCTTCTCCGCCTCGGCCACCAGAAAACTCAGCGATTTCATCCGTAAATATAATCCTGACGTCATCCATTTACACAACCTCCACGGTTATTATCTGAATATTAGAATTTTGTTCGAAACTCTTGCACAGCTGGACAAGCCGATTGTTTGGACGCTGCACGACTGCTGGGCACTGACCGGCCACTGCGTCTATATCGGAGACTGCCCGAAATGGCGGACCGGCTGCGGAGACTGTCCGAAAACACACCTCTACCCGAATGCGTTGGTCGACCAAAGTGCCCGTAATCTAAAAGAAAAACAGCTTCTGTTTACTTTGGTCGGAAATCTGACGATTGTGACGCCGTCTGATTGGTTAGGTAGATTGGTCCGCCGTTCTTTTTTATCCGAATACCCGGTAGAAGTCATCCCGAACGGAATTGACTTGGATGTTTTTATGCCCTCCGAGAACGATTTCAGAGCACAGCGCGACATTAAAGCAAGCGAGAAGATCGTGCTCGGTGTGGCCAATTTTCGCGACACAAACAAAGGGCTGGACGATTTTACAGCATTGTCAAAAACTATTCCCGGCTGCCGGATCGTGCTCGTCGGGCTGAGCGAAAAGCAGATCGCTTCGCTGCCGGAAGGTATTCTCGGACTCCCCCGCGTCAATGATCCCGCCGAGCTTGCAAAAATCTACTCCGCGGCGGATGTTTTTGTCAACCCCACCTACGCCGATAATTTTCCGACGGTGAACCTTGAGGCATTGGCCTGCGGCATTCCGGTCGTCACCTATGATACGGGCGGAAGTGCCGAATCGATCGGCAGCTGCGGTATTGCCGTCCCGACCGGAGATCGGGAAGCGCTCTCGGCTGCTGTGCAAATGTACTTAATGAACCCTCCGTCCCGCGAGTTTTGCCGAGTACAGGCATCGGCTTTCGACAGGAATGCGCGATTTGAAGCATACCTGCGGCTTTATGAAAAATTGGCGGAAGGGGGAAAACAATGAGGGTCCTGTTTTATACCAATCTGCCTTCTCCGTACCGCGTGGATTTTTTTAATTTATTGGGTCAAAGCGTTGAACTGACCGTTGTTTTTACCGCCCATCGCAATCAGAACACCGGTTGGGTTCAGGGAAATGAAGACATCCGCAATTTCAAAGCGATTTTTTTATGCGATTCAACTGAACTCAGTGCAGAACGGCAGCCGGCGAACCGGCCGAAATATTCCTATCCCGAAGCGTTTCGTTTCGCGTTCGGTGACTGGGACGCCGTCTTTGCCACAAACTATTCCTCACCTACCGAGATCATTCTGTTACATTCCCTTAAACAGCGGAAAATTCCTTATATCCTTGAGGTGGACGGCGGTTTCGTGCGAGAAGAGAGCGGAGTCAAGAGGCAGCTTAAAAAATACCTTATCTCGGGCGCAAAATTTTATCTCTCTACCGGTAAAACCACCGATGATTATCTTTGCTTTTACGGCGCGGATAAAAATAAAATCAAGCATTATCCGCTGTCCTCGGTATTTGCTTCCGAAATTGCCGAAGCACCCGCAGGCGCCGGGGAAAAAGCCGCCGGCAGAAAAGCGCTCGGATTGCCCGGCGGCCTGCTTTGCCTTTTCGTAGGCCAGCTGATTCACCGCAAAGGCGTGGATATCCTTGTTGAGGCGGCGAGACGGCTGCCCGGCATCCGCTTCTGTGTGGTCGGAAACGGCAATCCCTCGGGTTACGGCGCGCCGGATAACGTCATTTTTGCCGGGCAAAAAAACAGAGCCGAACTTTCGCGGTATTACCGCGCAGCCGATTTATTTGTACTTCCGACCAGGGAGGACATCTGGGGCCTTGTCATCAATGAAGCCGCCGCAAAAGGCCTTCCGGTCGTTACGACAGACCGCTGCATCGCCGGACTCGAGATGCTGAACAAACAATTCATCGTCCCTTCCGAAAACGCCGCCGCGCTTGCAAATAAGCTGAACGAACTCATTTCCGACCCTGCCGCGCTGAAAGCCGCCGCCGAAGCTTCGCTCTCCGCTGCCCGGCGTTATACGATCGAGGAAATGGTGCGAGCGCATCTGGCTTTTTTTGCCGATTTCTGATCTTTTGTTACCTTTATTTCATTTTATCGAATCGGGAGCTTTTCAATGGATAATCCGCTGAATTCAAGAACCTATAACACTGCGCGAAACATCAAATGGGGATATATTCTGTCCGCCATTCAGCTTGTGCTGTCCTTTATCTCCCGAACAATCTTCATCTATGTGCTCGGCAAGATCTACCTAGGCGTCAACGGGCTGTTTTCAAATATTCTCGGTGTGCTGTCATTGTCGGAACTCGGTTTCGGAACCGCCATCACTTTCGCATTGTATAAACCGCTCGCCGAAAAAGACACCGAAAAAATCAAATCACTGATGCGTTTGTTTCGCAATATCAACCGTATTGTAGCGGTTGTAATCACCGTCCTCGGCGTTGCGATAGCCCCGTTTATCAAATATCTGGTCAAGACCGAACAACCGATCGACTTTTTGGTCGTCTATTATCTGATCTTCCTTTTCAATACGGCCTCATCTTATCTGTTTTCCTATAAAAACGCACTGCTCAACGCCAACCAACAGGGTTACGTCGCGACAAAAAATAACCTGGCCTGCGTCGTCATCATGATGATCTGCCAGTGTACCGTGCTCCTGTTTTTCAAGGGAAACAAATTCGCTTATACCGCCTATCTCATCACGCAGGCCGTCATCTATTTAATCATGTATTATGTGTTGTATCGCAAGGCAGATCAGCTGCACCCTTACCTGCGTGATAAAAATGTCAAAAAGCTCGATAAAGCCGATAAAAAAGCCATCACAAACCGCGTCAAGGCGTTGTTTTTGGGACGGCTCGGAGATGCCGCCGTCAGTCAGACAGACAGTTTAATCATCTCCTCTTTGATCGGTATTGCGGTCTACGGTCTGGTCGATACCTATGTGATGCTGACCACGAAAATTCTCAGCTTCGTCAATGTCCTGCGCAGCAGTATGTTCGGGAGTCTGGGCAACCTGATCGCCACGGAAGGTAAAGAGCGGCAGGTGAATGTGCTCAGCGCGCTGAATTTTATGAACTTTTGGGTCTACGGCTTTGTATCGATTGCTTTCGCTGTATTGACTCAGCCGTTGATCACGCTTTGGCTCGGAACCGGATATTTGATCGACACGCCTTCGCTGATGTTGATTTTGCTCAATCTATACCTCGCAGGCCAACATGGCGGGTTGTTATCATTTCGGGATGCGGGCGGCGCATTTGAAAACGATTGGGCAACGCCGCTGATTCAGGGAGGCGTGAACCTCGCCGTCAGTATCGGACTTGCACTCAAAATCGGGCTGCCCGGCGTCTATATCGGTTCGGTCGTCTCGACGATCATTGCCTTTGTACTGCGTATCCGCCTCGTCTACCGGAAAATGCTCGGGCGAACCATGGGCGAATACCTCGGAAAATTCGCCGTATACTTTCTCACGGTGCTCATCATCGGCGGCGGGCTTTACGCGCTGTCCGTCTTCGTGATTTTAAAAGAGATCACCATCGTCCGGTTTACGGCGATGACTCTGATTACCGGAATCGTTCCCAATCTCGTGTTTTACCTTCTTTATCGGCGCACCGGCGAATTTGAATTTTATGTGGAAAAACTGAGAATGCTCAAATACAGCAGGCAGCTGCTGAAAGACGGAAAAAAGGGAGGAAACCAAAGATGACGACGGATGACAAAACATTGCAAACCGCAATTGACAAACTCCATAACCTCCAGCGCACGATGGCGGCCTACTCACATGCGGCCTCAATGATCTATTACGACAGCGTCACTGCCGCACCTTCGGATACCGCGGCAGGCAGAGGCATGACTTATGAGATTCTCTCGCCGATTTCTTATAATCTGCTGGCCTGTGAGGACACCGGAGATCTGCTTAAATTTTTAGGGGAAAACGCGGAAGCGCTTGACGAGCAGAAACGGCGCGAAGTCCGTCAGCTGACCCGGAGCCGGGATATCGTCGCTAAGATTCCGCAGGACGAATATGTAAAGTATGACCTGCTGATCAATGAGGCCGAGAGCGTCTGGCACAAAGCCAAAGCAGCGAACGACTTTCCCGCTTTTGCACCGTACCTTGAAAAGATTTTCGATACCACGATCAAATTCGCAGGATATTCCGAGCCCGGCAAAGACCCGTATGACGTGCTGCTCGACCGCTATGAAAGAGGCTTGAACCGAGAAATCTGCGATGTTTTTTTCAAACGCCTGCGTGCCGATTTGGTGCCGCTAATCCATAAAATCGGCGCTTCAACACAGCCCGACGATTCGTTTATCAAAGGGCACTTCCCGATCGCAAAACAGCGCGAGCTCTCGGGTTATGTGATGGAGGTCATGTGCATTGACCGCACCCATTGCAACATCGGCGAGACCGAGCACCCTTTTTCAATCAATTTCAACAATAAAGATGTGCGCATCACGACCAAATATTTCGAAGACGATTTTTCTAATTCGCTGTACTCGGTCATCCACGAAGCGGGACATGCACTGTATGACCTCGGCATCGCAGACAAACTCCAATATACCTGCTTGTCCGGCGGCACCTCGATGGGCATCCATGAGAGCCAGTCACGGCTGTTTGAAAATAACATCGGCCGAAGTCGCGCGTTTGTGAAACTTATGATGCCGAAGTTTATAAAATTGTTCCCGCAGCTGTCGGGCGTAAACGCCGAGCAGATGTACCATGCGGTCAATAAGAGCCGGCCGTCTCTAATCCGCATCGATGCCGACGAGCTGACCTATTCGCTGCATATCATGGTGCGATATGAGATCGAGAACTTATTGCTGCACAGAGAGATTTCGGTCAACGACCTGCCGAAGGTCTGGGCTGAAAAAGTGCAGACCTATCTCGGCATTGAAGTCCCCGACGACAAGCGCGGCGTTTTGCAGGACACCCACTGGGCCGACGGTTTGATTGGTTATTTCCCGTCTTATGCCATCGGAAGCGCCTATTCGGCTCAGATGATGCACAAGATGGAAAAAGACCTCGACCCGGAAAAAGTCATTGAGACCGGAACTTTAAAACCCATCGTCGATTGGCTCGGGCAGCGCGTCCATCAATACGGCTCACTTTATGACCCGGCGGTCGTGCTGAAAAAGTGCACCGGAGAGAACTTTAACCCGGGTTATTACACCGATTATTTGAATGCCAAGTTTTCCGATCTTTACGGATTATAATAACAATATTCCCGTCAAAGGGGGTGCATCATGAATCCCGCGGTCTATATCAGCATTTTTCTGCCGCTGTTGGTCATTTTTATTGAACAAGAACAAGCCAACGCGCAGATGAGAACCACCCGTATCACGAAACGAAGAAAGGAGGGACAGATCCGTATGAACGAATCCGTCAGACAATTCATCGGCAAGAATTGCCTAATCTATACTTATAACAACCAGCTGACCGGCACCGTCTTTTCGGTTGAAGACAACTGGCTGACTATTATGACGAAAGCCGGAAGCGAACTGATCAATATCGACTACATCAACCGCATCCGCGAGTACCCGACCAAAAAACGGAGCTGAATATAAAAATGAACGATCGGTATATCATCGAAAATATATTCGGGATCGAGGGCTGGAATATCGCCTGGTACGGCCTGATTCTTGGGATCGGCATTATTGCGGGTTTTTTTGTCGCCTTGTTTGAAGTCAAGCGCCAAAAGCTGAATACCGACATCCTGTTCGATTTTTTGCTGTGGGGGCTTCCGCTTGCGATCATAGGCGCAAGGGCATATTACGTCATTTTTGAATGGCAGCAGTATCAGAACAATCCGATCTCCGCGCTCTATATCTGGCAGGGTGGATTGGCCATCTACGGCACCGTTATCGGCGGTTTTATGGCGGCATTGATTTTTACGAGAATCAATAAATTCCCGCTGTTTCGATTTACCGACATCGTCGTTCCGGGGTTGGTGATCGGACAAGTCATCGGCAGATGGGGTAATTTCGTCAATCAGGAGGCATTCGGAGCGCTGATCACGAATCCGAAACTGCAGTTTTTCCCGCTCGCCGTGTATATCGGGCAACTCGGCGAATGGCATCAGGCCACTTTCTTTTATGAGAGCATGTGGAATCTGGCGGTATTCGCGGTGTTGATTTTAACACGTAAAAAAGCGAAGTTTTACGGCCAGCTTTTAGCCGAATATTTCATCGGTTACGGTCTGGGGCGTTTTTGGATCGAAGGACTGCGCACCGACAGCTTATATCTGTTCCCGGGCCTGCGGGTCTCGCAGGCATTGTCTTTGATTTTGGCCGTTGTGGGAATTTTGATGTTCGTATTTCACAAAAAACTCTTCCCTCCGAAAGAATATGAGGGCAAATATTTGTCAAGTGTAAAGCGCAAAACGTAAAGTGTAAAGTGACAATTCAATGAACAATTGCGTTTGCAAGTGTAGAATGCAAGCAAAAACAATGAGGCGAGGTGCGATGAATACGGTTCGATGCATCCCGCCCTTGACTTTGCATTTTACATTTTTAATTTACACTCGCATCAGGCCCCGTTGCCCTTTGTGGAAAAGTTGAAGTCGCTTTCGGGGTGACGGAGGATATTGCGCCAATTGATTTTAAACGGGCCTGCGCCGTTTTTCGGCTGATACCGGATCAGAATGTGGTTAAGGCCGCTCTCAAGCTCAAGATCGGCAAAAACGGCAGAACCGGAGACATTCGCGGTTCCTTTTTCCTGTGAATTGATCCAGAGCGAGATTTCGCCGTTCGCTTCGATATCGGCAAAGGTCTGCGCGCCGGGGTCGGGAACGCCGATATTGCTGCCCAGATTCTTGCGGGCTGTCGGTGAAAACAGCGTGAAATAAATCAAAGTGTCGCCGGTCACGATAAAATCACCTTCGGAACTATGCTTTTCTTCGAAATTCGCAGCGGCAAGAATGGGACTGGCGTTCATGCGTTCGGTCAGATATTTTGTGAAGTGCAGGGCAACTTCGGGCGGAAATTGGTCCGCCGAGATAGTATAGATGCGTTCCGGACAGCCCTTGCTTCCGTTCGTCGGTTCGATCCCGCCGTCGAGCAGAGCGCCTGCGTCGGTTCGGATGCCGAGATTTCGCTTCAGCTGATTTTCAAACCGTCCGAACCGCCCGCGTTTATTCAGCTCAAAATCAAAACAGGAAATCCAGACCGTCGCACCGTTAAATTTGAATTTCGCTGCCAAAATTTTCGGCTGTTCGTTGTTTTGATAACAATAATTCATCGCGCAATACGACCGCAGCATTTCGGAACGGTTTTTATGCTCATACAGCGGTACCATACAGTTCTGCGGACAGGTTTCGACTAATGCCTCGATTCCTTTTGCCGGTTGGATCAGATATTTGGCCACGGGGATATTCTCGCTCTCCGGGCTGCAATAACTCACCCGCTCCATACCCGATAAATCCTCGTTGGACACACCGGACAACTCGGAGATATCTCCGCTTCGCACGCCTCCGTAAATACCCTCGGGGTCTTCGGTGAGTTTGATCGGAATGCCGGTCTTCTCGGTGATGATCTCGGCCATCTTGAGGCCGACGCGGAAAATGATGAATTCATCGCCCTTTCTGGCTGTGGAAAGCGCCGCCGCGGCTTCCGCAAACGTCCCAAGCACTTTTGGCGCTTTCTTTTTGGCATCGGTTTGCTCGGCACGTCTGAGCATATTGAAAATCAACTGTCTCGCCGCCGGAATTTCGGTGAATTTTTCGGTCACGCGCAGCTGACATGCGATCACCTTACCCTTTCCGACCGCAATTTCGAATAACGGTGTTAACGACAAGTCGCCGTCGCCGAAATCACCTTCACCGCTGTCAATGATCGGCTTGATATAGGTTCCGTCGTCTTTTTGATACATCTTGCGGGCCACAAATGCATCTCCGGAGATCAGCGTATAGGGGTCTTCGGACCACATCGCGAGGTCGTCGTTTTCGATCTCCTCGGTCAAAACGGTGTCAAAAGACCGGATAAAGGCCGACTGAACGGGTTTTTGCACGAGTTTTACCCCGGGCAGCGGAGAAATGCGCTGTTCGAAGATCAATACATTTCCGCCGTTTTCGGCAAAGGTCTTGATGGCCTTATTCAGACCGCTTCCGGCTTCGACGGCGTCTTTTTCGATGATCAGCGTGCCGAATCCGTCGAAGGTTTGGGGATGATATTCAAAAGCCGCACCGAGCTCGGATAGAAGCTCTTTAAAATATCCGCTGCCGATCACGGCAATTTTATTTTTCAAAGTGAACTTTTTGGGAGCGGAAATACGGATCGGTTTTTCGCGGTGTTCCAATTCCCGCAAGCCACTCTTGATCGTGAGCACCTCGGTGAAATTGCCGCATTTTCCGACCGGCTTCAGGGTGAAATTCAGTTTTTTTGTTTCGCCGCGCTCCATGTTGATTTTGCAGCTGTAACGGCGCAAAATCGAAGCACCACGCTTGATTGCGCAGGTGAAAACGCCTATGATTGCACGTTTGGTATCATTGACGATATAAACTTCCCGTTCGATGGGGACATCGGGATAAAAACCGGTTCTGCGGCTTCGGTCGATGACCGCAAGAGGCCGAAACGCCAATGCTGCGTCTTCGGTTCCGGGCTGGGTGATATAGCCCTTACCGGCGTTTTTGCTCCAGTAATCAAACTCGCTGACGCCCTCTTTGACAAACAGCGGCTTCATACCGGGCGCGGTGTAATCCTTGTATGTAAAGGTCTTTTCGCCGTGAGGGCGCAGATTCATATGGCAGGACATATTCCACGGGCCTAGACAGCAGACGCCGTTCGAGCGGGCATCCTCGACGACATAGACGAGGTCTTTCGTCGCGGCAGCCGTCAGCCGGTCGTATTCACGCCAGGCATCGTCGCCGATAAATTGAAGCATGTTGTTATGTCCGAGATAGTGATATAAACACATCTCGCCGCTGTTGAGCGGGTGCGTCTTATCCCACCAGCCGATTCCGGACACGTCTTTGCCGTAGTGACGGCTCAGCATTTCCTGTGTGGTCTCGTCCCAGAGCGAGCTGTCGCCCTCGTGATAGGCGATTCGCGTCGGGTCGAGCTCGTTGAAAAGCGCCCGGATTTTGGGGGCCTCGGTTTTCATCATCTCTGTTTGACGGCCGGTCCAACGCAGTTCGTTGCCGCAACTGTATAAGATCACACAGGGGTGGTTTTTTTCGCGCTTGACCAGATCACGTACATGCTGTTGCCCGTTTTGCCAATAACGGATGTCTGCGGCGGCTTGTCCGCTGCCGCTTCCGTGCATATTCGTCTCGCTGGTGATATAGATGCCGGCTTCGTCGGCCATGTCCAAAATCAATTCGGGGTGCGGATGGGTGTGCAGGCGCGAGTGGTTCATGTGATAGTCGCGCAGCATCGAAAACCATTTTTCAATCCATCCGCGCGTATAGGAATACGGTGTGGCCTTATGTCCGAAATCGGAGAACAGGTGCAGCGGATGGCCGTTTAACAGCAGTTTATCGCCCTCAGCCCAAAGCTCGCGGAACCCGAACCGCTCGGTCATATGGTCAATTTCCGTGCCGTCCGACAAAACGGCGGTGCGGATATAATAAAGATTCGGAGTGAACGTATCCCAGAGCTTCGGATTTTCCCACGCAATCGAAATTTCCGTTGTCGCCTCGGACTGCGCCGAGATTTTGCCTGTGATTTCGGGAATTTCGACCGGATTGCCTTTAATCGTAGGCTTTATTATCAGGTTCATTGCGCTGTCGGTGGTGTTCTTGATCACATATTTCAATTTCAAGGTTTTTTCGCGCACCGAGGTCACGATTGTGAGATCATCGATGTAAACGTCGCCCTTTTCAATGAGCCACACATCCCGCTGGATGCCGCGCATTTGATTGGTCAGCCAGTTGCCTGTTCCGTGAAGCGAATCGCCGTTTTCATCCCGCTCGTAGTCGTCCAAAAAGAGGACGAGCTCGTTCTTGCCGTCGACGACATACGAGGTTATGTCGACCTCGGTCGGAAGTGTATATTCATGGCTGCACGCCGCTTCTTTGCCGTTAATAAAGATGGTTGCTGTCGGGCCGATGGCTTCCGCGATGAAAAAGTAACGCCTGCCGGTTTGCGGTCTCAGCTCAAAAGTACGCCGCACCCAGATTCGCTTTGCCTTTGTCCACTCCGCCGGATATCCGAACGCGTCAAACAGGTTCTCGGTGTCCGGGTCGCTGACGATATTGGGGTTTTCGCAATAATACTTCTCTCCCGGTTTTCTGACCGCGTCATAAGGTTTATTATAAAACGAGGGGACGAGATATTTTTTCTCGAGCCACCCTTTGGCTGGGATCTTTTCGCAGGGGCTGTCGTCATAAACCGGAAGTATATCCCACCAGCCGTTTAAACAAATTTTTTCATCAAAACGATAAATCACAGACCAATAGCCTCCTCGCGCAATTCAAAAAACGCCCCGGTTACCCGTCAATCCCTAAAAAAGAGGTGGGGGAACAAGCATAAACGAAATTCGTTGATTTTCTGTTCTGTCGGTTATTTTACATATTTTTTATTTTTTTGTCAAGAGTTTTTCATAACGGGGCCGGTATTAACCGCCAAATGATATAGTAATTTTTTGAAGCCCTTTCAATTTATCACCCTTGAAATCACAGTGGTTTTGCTATATAATTTCAAAGGCGCCCTGTGCGCCAAATGATGAATAACGAGGCATTCAAATGGATATACAAGCCCTGCTCAAAAACATGCACAACTGCCCCTGCGGCAGAACACATACGTTCGACACAAAATTCTGCGAGATCCGGAGCGGCTTGACCGCTGAGGCAGGTAAAATCCTCGAAAATGCGAGGTTTGACAAAAAGATCCTATTGGTTGCTGACCGAAACACGCTCAAAGCGTCGGACGGAATACTTGAAGCCCTTACGAAAAGCGGCTTTCACATCAAACAGTTCATTTACGACGATCAAAAATACGCGATGGCGGAACAGGTTGACGAAATCGAAGCGCTGTGTTCCGATATCGGCTCGATCATCTCGGTCGGCACCGGATCGCTCAACGACGTCTGTCGGGTCGCGGCATTCCGAAAAGAAAAACAATTCTGCATTTTCGCGACCGCACCCTCAATGGACGGCTTTGCTTCCGACACCGCACCGATCGTAAAAAACAATTATAAGACCTCTTGGAAAGCCAAACAGCCCGAGGTCATCATCGGAGACACTAAAATTTTAGCCGCTTCTCCGGTGATTTTAAAATCCGCGGGATTCGGCGATATGGCAGCCAAATATCTGGCGCTGGTCGAATGGAAAATCGCCAATCTTGTCGGAGGTGAATATTACTGCGAAAACGTCGCGGGACTGGTCGAAGAAGCCATCCGCAAGATCACTGCGCTTTGTGACCGGGTGACCGAAAGCGACGAACAGACCGCCGGGAAGATCATGGAGGCGCTGGTTCTGACCGGTCTTGCAATGAAATTGACCGGCTGCTCTCGTCCCGCCGCCGGCTCGGAGCATGTCGTCTCGCATTTTTGGGAGTGCAAAAAGCTTGTAAAAGGCATCTGGCCGGACTTTCACGGCCGGAAAGTCGGTGTCGCGACGGTGTTACTCAATCGGATATACCGCCAGATCGCACTGGATTATCCCGAGATTGAGACCCATGCCGACAACCCCGACTGGGACATTATTAAAAAGATTTACGGCCCCGAACTGGTGGACGCTATGCTCTCCGAAAACAATCCCAGCATCGTCGCAAACATCGACCCGAAGCATTTGAAAGAGTGCTGGCCTCAGATTCGCAATCTGATTTTGACCGAACTCCCAACCGACGAGCATCTGGTCGACATGATGAAGCGCGCGGGCGCCGCGACCACCTCCGAAGAGGTGCATGTGGACACTCAGCTTTTGCACGACGGGTTGAAATATCACCCTTTTATGCGCAGGCGTTTATTGCTTTCCCGGCTGCTTCCGATGACAAATATCGATATCGATCAATATATCAGGTAACGAAAAGCAGATTATTTAAAAGGCGGGTGAAGACCCGCCTTTAGTCCTTTATAAAATCGATCAATTCCATATAAGCGGCGAGGAAACGGCAAATGTAAATAATCCGACCATGATCAGTAAAAAAATCGCCCAAAATACCGTAAAGGCAATACCCAGGATCAATCCTATCAGTGACATAATGCGGCCGGCTTTCACCATACCGTTTTCAATTCCCATCTTCTCGGCTTCTTTAACTTTGTTTTGGCCGATGATACCGAAGATAAAACTGAGCGGCAGCTGGCAGAAGACCACCGCCACAATGCCCCAAACCAATGCCGCGGTCGAAATGTCTCTGGCCTCCGGCGGCATTGAAGGAGCGGCGTATCCGTGATTTCTGTTCATGCCGCAATAAGTGCAAAATTGATTGTTGTCGGTCAGTTCTCTGCCGCAATTTCTGCAATACATAGAATCCCTCCCTGTTCATAATACCCATATTCTATAATCACATGACCATTCTGTCAACAGAAAGGAATTTTTCTTCTCATAATGAATGCACGCTAATTGCTGAACAGCAATTAGCGTGCACTTCTTTATACCGTTTGAGCTGTTTTTTACCAGCTGTAGTCGTAATAACCGGAATAAGCAGTTGCTGCAACTATTGCAATGATTGCAACAACGATCCAGTAAATGGTCCAGAATATGCCGAAAATAAGACCGATGATTGATAAAACTTTTCCGGCGGTTACCATTCCGTTCTTTACTCCGAGGCGATTGGCGGCTTTTGCTTTGTTGATTCCGATGATGCCGAAGATAAAACCTAAAATCGGTACGGCACACAGAACGAAAGAGACGATGCCCCATACCAAAGCTGCCGTAGCTGCGCTCTTTCCCTCCGGGGATTCCATGGGAGCCGGTGCATATCCGGGCTGCTGATAAACAGGCTGCTGATAAGTGGGCTGCTGGTAAACCGGCTGCTGATAAGTGGGCTGTTGATATACCGGCTGCTGGGGCTGCTGTACCTGCTGCTGCGGAGCCGTAACCTGTGCGCCGCAATAGGTGCAGAACGTGGC